>CAMBSR010000029.1 GCA_945870475.1 Phycisphaera mikurensis NBRC 102666 | reverse complement strand
GGTGGTGGGGTACTGGCCGGTGGCGCGCGGATCCTTCGAGAAGCCCTCGAAGAGCGAGTAGTACGTGGGCTGCACTTCCACCTGGCCGCGCGGCTGGTTCACGGTGACGGAGCCCCACGAGGAGCGGTCGAGCGTCGTGGCGCTCGGAGCAGTGCGTGCACCGGCGGCGACGGGCGTGCCGTCGAGCGTCACCGGTCCGCCGTCGCGCGGCAGGGCGGCGTCGCCGTGGCCCGCGATGTCCGGGATCGGATCGGTGCCGGCGTGCACGAGCGTTGCGCTCGGGTTCTGGCAGCCCGCGGCGAGCAGGGCGGTGGCGAGGATGGCAACGCAGTCAGTTCGCATGGTTCAGTCGTCGAGGCGGTAGCCCGCGTGCTCGAGCGCGTCGCGGATCGTATCCGGGTCGAAGCCGCGCCGACCCATGCGTCCTGCGACGCGGTTGGCGGATTCCCCCGCCTTGCGGGCGGCCTTGGCCTCCTTGCGCAGTTCGGCAGCCGTGCCGGCCCCGGCCTTGGCGGCCTCGCGCGCGTCGCGCTCGCCCACGCCGTCCGCCTCGAGCTGCGCCGCGAGCGCCTCGGCGGCCATGGCGCCGCGGGTGCGCAGCTGCTCGACGCGGCCCTCGGCAAACGCGCGGTCGTTGAGCCAGCCGTCGGCGACGAGCGCCTTCACGGCGTTGGTCGCGGCGCGTGCCGCGTGGCCGCCCTTGACCAGACGCGCCTGCAGTCCCGCCGCGCTCCACGCGCGCTTGGCGAGGAACGCAAGCGCCGCCTCGCGGGCCAGTGCCTCCGCTGCCGCGGCATCGACGCGGGCCGCGAGCGCCGGCGTCCACGGTGCGCCCTCGGCCAGGCCAAGCTCGTCCGCGCGGTGGCGCAGGAGCGTGGCCACGGTTCGGCCGCCCACGCGAACCTCCACCTGGTTCGGGTCCGCCGCGCACGGGGCGATCGATTCGATGCGAGCCTTCTTCTTGGTGGCCTTTGCCATGGATCGTCTCTCAGCTCAGTTGGTCGAGGTAGCCGCGCATCTCCGAAAGCGCGTGGCCGTCGTTGGCCTTCTGCGCCGCCGCAACGCCCGCGCGCAGCACGCTGCAGGCCTCGTCGATGCGGTCCAGGTCCTCGAGCGAACGTGCCTTGTGGAAGTACGCGTAGCAGTACGCCGCATCGGCGGCGATGGTCCGGTCGTACCAGCCGAGTGCCTCCTCGTGGCGGCCGGCGCGCGCATGTTCCTGCGCGATGCCATACAGGCAGAAGGGGTCGTTCGGCTCGGCGGCGTGGAGCTTCATCAGCTGCGCCAGGCGGTCGCCGGCGGGGGTTGGTCCGGGCACGGTGGACATGCGGGGAACCCTATCAGATTCCCGGACGGATACGCTTCACGCCATGCGCTTCGCCCCCGCGCCATTTGCACGCATCTTCCTGCCGGTCGCCTTCGTGGCGCTCGTCCTCCCGTGGCTTGCCGCATGCACGCCGCAGTACATCCGGGAAGACCGCACCGACCGGCGCGAGAAGGAGCTGCGCATCAAGCAGCATGCGGGCGGCACGCATCATGCCACCGTCGTGGACAACGTCCGCTGGCTCCAGACGTTCGGCAACGAGCTGCTTGTCATCGACACCACCAACGGTCGTGAGCTCGGTCGCGCCGAGGGCGTGGAGTTCGGCGAGGGCGGTTCGCTCGTGGACATCATCGCGGAGGGCGACACCGCCTGGGCCGTCTCGGCGAACACCGCGCTTGTCAAGTTCGACATCGGCGACAACTCTGCCCCGCGCGTGACGGACACCGTTCCCGCCGCGAAGCTCGGCATCGAGCCGCTCTTCGTGTCGCAGGTGGGTGGTGAGATCTACGTCACCGGCAAGGGCGGGGCGGTGCGGGTGCGCGATCGCCAGCGGTACCTCAAGGACATGACCGCCACCCACGTGGTCGGCTCGAAGATCGGCCCGGTGGCATGCGTCGGCCGGAAGATCCTGGCAGTCGACGACGGCCGGTACCTCGGTGCCGCCACGGCGTTGGTGCCGCTCCCGGCGGGCCTCGGTCCGCCGGACGGGTACGCATTCCTGCTGCAGGGGCAGAACGGCGCATCGGTGGGAATCATGTCTCCGGCGTTCACCGAGCGAGACCAGTCCGCCATCCCCGCGCGCGTGCGTCGCATCCGCGTCTGCGGAGATCGTCTCTTCGCCGTCACCGACAAGACGCTCTTCGCCTGGCGCATCGATGGCAGCAAGTTGGTGGAGCCGGAGGAGATCGCGCTCAAGGGCGGTCGTGACATCGCTCTCATCAAGCCCAACCACTACGCGGTGGCCGGCACGTTCGGACGTTCCATGTACCGCCACAAGGCGGAGGACCGCCGCGCGCCCGACACCTTCTACAACGTCGAGCGCCAGCCCGGCCTGCTGGAAGTGGCCATGACCGACAGCCGCCGCATCCTGGCCGGTGGTCGCGAGGGCTTCTGGCTCTGGCGCATCGGCGCGACGCCGCAACTCACCGAGAAGACCACGGACCTCACCACGATGGTGGGCACCGACCGCACGCTTGCCTGGGGAACGGCGCGCCTGGTGCAGGAGAAGGGCGCGGACGGCGTGGCAGTGGGCGTGGCCGTGGAACTGTCGCACGACGGGATGCAGGAGCGCTATCAGCCGCTCGGCGCGCCGCGCATCCATGTCATAGAAGCCATCGACGGCGATCTCTGGATCGGGCACGACCGCGGCGTGGACATCCTTCGTCGCGTGGAGTTCGTCAAGCCGACGTCCGAGGACCAGGATGGCGACGGCAAGGTCGACCCGGATCCGGATGCGGAGACTCCCGCGGCATCCACCGATCCCGAGCCGCGCGTCATCTCGACCACCGACCTTGCCGGTGCCCCGGTTGCAGCGGCGAAGCCGGGGGCATCCGCGAAGCCCGTCAACGACTTGGTGCAGCCCGTGATGTCGGCGCGCATCGTCGCGTTGCGCGAATGGCGTTTCGAGGGGCCGGTGCTCTTCATGTACCCGGAGCGGATCGGGGGCGGTGCGGCGATGGTCTCGCTGCACGGCGGTTTCATCCTGGCCAAGCCTGAGGCCGTCGGCGATGCGCCCACGTTCAAGGGGCGCGGAACCGTGAAGTGACGCGGGGCGGAGTTCGACGGCACCCTCGGCTGTGCGCGTTCGAAGTTCGACCGCACCCTTCGCTGTGCGCAGTTTGAATTTCGACCGCACCCTCCGCTGTGCGCGGGACCCCTGTCCCGCGGACGGCCTCGCTCCACCCGGCTGCGCTGGGCCTCGACGACAACCGCTCGTCCGGGCGGCACCCGGGAGTAATCAGGAATCATGCTGCCGGACTTCGCGGTTGGCGACGCCGCGGGCCAGGGATCCCGTGCTCGCTGCGGGTGCTCGCACACGTGACAATCACATCATGTGCATGCTCACACCAGCGGCGGTGAGGCCATTGCCGAACCGACGCCATTGGAGCCCACCGTGCCTGGCCCCCTCGCCGGAGGGGCATGGGCGGCGCCACCCCGCCCGCCCCGCAAGGCGACGGGGCCAGTCCCCTGCGTGATTGGCTTCGCGCGGCGCCACCCCGCCCGCCCCGCAAGGCGACGGGGCCAGTCTCCTGCGGGAATGGCCCTTCGTCACTTCGCCTTCTTCGCCCGCGCCTCGGAACAGAACTCCACGCAGATCGGATCCGTCGCGCACGTGTTCCCGCGCGCACGGCATGCCGCGCGTCCGTGGAAGATCAGCAGGTGGCTCAGGTCGCACCAGCGCTCGCGCGGGAAGAGTGCCATGAGGTCGCGCTCCACCTTGCCGGGATCGGAATGCTCGCTCAGCCCGAGCCGTTGAGCGAGCCGGCCGACGTGCGTGTCCACCACCACGCCTGCCTGGATCCCGAAGCAGTTGCCGAGCACCACGTTGGCGGTCTTGCGCGCCACGCCGCGCAGTGCGAGCAGGGCGTCCATCTCGCGCGGCACCTCGCCGCCATGATGGGCCACGAGCGCCTGCATCGATTCATGCACGGCGCGTGCCTTGTTTCGCCAGAGGCCGATGGTGCGGATGAACGGTGCGATGCTCTCCGGTGAGGCAGCGGCGTAGTCGGCGGGCCGGGGGAATTCGCGAAAGAGCGCCGGGGTCGCGGCGTTCACGCTCTCGTCCGTCGCCTGTGCGCTCAGGATGGTGGCCACCAGCAGTTCGTGCGGTGCGGTCCAGTCCAGGCGGCACTTCGCGTGCGGGTACGTACGGTCGAGCGCTGCCAGCAGCGCGCGGGCGCGTTCGATCTTCTTCGGTCCCTTGCGCGGGAGCTTCAGCGTGATGGGGGGTTGCGTGGTGGCGGCCTTCATGCGGGTCGCTTGGAGGTGGCGCCCGGTGCGGCGGCCGGGGCGGGCATGAGTGCCGGCACGAAGGCCGCAATGGCGCCGAGCACCGCAAAGAGCTGGACCTTGTAGAGCGCGTCGGCCAGTCGATGCCCGGCGTCGAACCGTTCCATGGCTTCCGCGGCGAGCATGCGCTCGCCGGCGGCCACGGCGTCCCAGTAGGCGAGGAGATCCGCGTTCATGCCCGGGCTGATAGCAGCCCGCACCGCAAGCGCCACGGCACCCACGGCCACGCTCGCCATGAGCAGCCAGCGTGCCCACGCGGCGCCGCGCAGGCCCCTCAGTCGTGCCACCCGCACCGTGCATCCCACGGCCAGTGCGGAGAAGGCGAATTGCACGCGATCGCTCGTCAGGAACACCGGCTGCATCAGCCGTCCGGCGGCGTAGCGGCCCATGTCCTCGGTCCGGCCCTCGAAGAATTCCTCGGTACCGGCCACGGTGATCCCCATCTGCGGCAACGAGCGGAACGCGCTCATCGCGCCCACGCCCGCGGAAGCAATGGCGGCGAACAGGGTCGCAAGCGAGAGGAGAAGCACCGCGGCGGTGGGTCGCATGGATGGGAGTCTATTCCCCGTGCACGCATGGACGCACGCGAACTACGCTGCGCGCATGGGTGCCAGGACGCAGTTGTCGCTTGCCGTCACCGTTGCGCCGCTCGGCGATCCGGCGGCGGCGTTCGTGTGGGCCGCATCGCAGGGGATCCGGGGCGTGCAGCTGAGTGCGACCCATCCCGGGATGCGCCCGCGCGACCTCGGTGCCAGCGCGCGCCGCGACCTGCGTGCCACGTTCACGCGGCTCGAGTTGGTGGCATCGGGGATCGATGCGTGGATTCCCGCGGCGCACTTCATGGATCCTGCCAACGCCGAGCGCGCCATCGACGCCGCCTGCGCCGCGTGCGAACTTGCCGGCGAGCTCGGCCGCGTGCCGCTGACGATCCAGCTGCCGCGCGCGGCCGCGGACAGCAGCGATGCCCCGCGCCGCGCGGAAGCCATCGCCGCCATCGTGGCCGCCGCCGACCGTGCGGGCGTGCTGGTGGCGGATGCATCGAACGCGAATGACGCCCCGTGGCCTCCCGTGGGCATTTCGCTTGACCCGGCCGCGGTCCTCGCCGACGGCGGCGACCCGGCGGCGTTCGCCTCGCGCGCCGGCGCCCGGATTGCCTCCGCGCGCGTCGTCGATCTGCTGCGTTCGGGCATGCGTGGCCCGGTGGGGAGTTCCGGGGAATCTCGCCTGGACGTGCTGGCCTACCGCATCGCGCTCGAGATGGCCGGGTTCCATGGCCTCCCGGTGATCGACGCCCGCCAGTGGGTCGATCCGCACGCCGGGGTGGTGGCTTCGGCAGAGGCATGGGGCAGGGGCATCGGCCCCTGACGCTTCCACTACACTTCCCGTATGGCACGCCGCGCAGCACCGGCCCTTTACGAACTGATGCGCCGCCCGGGGTCTCCCTCGGCTGGCGGCGGTGACGCTTCGGTGTCCGCTTCGCCGCGGCGCACGGGGAATGCCCCGGGGCTTCCCTCCACCTTCGAAGTCTCGCTTGCAAAGGCAGCGGTCATCGGCGCAGCGGTCGTGGTGGCGATTGCCATCGCATACGGCATCGGCGTCCAGCGCGGCGGTTCGTTGGCGCGGTCGTCCGGTTCATCCGGTGCCGCTGCGGCGGCACCCGAGGCCCCGAAGGCGTCCGATTCCTCCTCCCCCCGGGTCCCCGCGATCGCGAAATCCGACGACTCCGCCGCACGCAAGGTGGGCGCCAAGGACCGGCCGGCAACCGATAACAACGGCGATCCGCGCGTCAAGGGCATGCGTTACTTCGTCCTGGCCCACCCCTCCAGCGAGCGGGCGGCGGAACTGGTGGACTTCTGCCAGCTGAACGGACTTGATGCGTACCTCGTTCCAGACGATACTGCGCTGCTCCGCAAAGTCATCGTCCTGCCCGGCTACCGCGACCCCTCCGAGAAATCATCGCCTGAGATCAAGGCACTCGAAGCCAGGATACGGAACGTCGGAGACAAGTGGAAGGCCAAGAACCCGCGCGCGAACAAGGATTTCCGCGAGGCGTACCCCGAGGCCTACCGATAGCAGGACGACGACCGACGCATCACCCGACCGCACCAGCGGCGCAACCAGGCGCCGCAGACTGAACCGAAAGATCGAATCACCATGAGCCTCCATCGCAGCCTCAAGACCAAGTCCGGCGCCCTCAACCAGCACCGCAACGTGCTGACCCGCGCCGAGCGCATCGCGAAGCTCACGTCCGAGGAGCGCTTCGATCCGTCGAAGAACACCGCGCTGGGCATCGTGAAGGTGCGCAGCATCAAGGCTGCCGCCGGCAAGAAGCCGAAGAAGGCCGAAGAGGCCGGCGCCGAGGCCGCCAAGCCGGGCGCGAAGGGCGCCAAGGCTGCCGCTCCCGCCGCCAAGGCCGCTGCCCCCAAGAAGTGATCAGCATGACCACGCACACTCCCGCAGGCGGCCCTCTGGGCCGCCTGTCTCTTTCCCGGCTGATCTCCCGTCGCGCCCAGTCCATCGACGCATCGGGCATCCGGCGCGTCTTCGACCTGGCGGCGAAGATGAAGGACCCGATCAACCTCTCGATCGGGCAGCCTGATTTCCCCGTGCCCACGGTGATGAAGGAGGCCGCCAAGGCCGCCATCGATGCCGACCGCAACGGCTACACGGTCACGCAGGGAATCCCGGAGCTCCTGCACGCCATCTGGCAGCACCTCAAGGTGAACGTCGGCTGGCACGGACCCACCGACGAGCTCGGCGCCGTGGTGACGAGCGGCACCAGCGGCGGCATCGTGCTTGCGGCGATGGCCCTCCTCGACGAGGGCGACGAGATGGTCATCCCCGATCCGTACTTCGTGATGTACAACCAGCTCGGGAAGCTGACCGGCGGCACCATGGTGCGCTGCGACACGTATCCCGACTTCCGCATGACCGCGGAGCGCATCGAGCGCTGCATCACGCCGCGCACCAAGGCGGTCCTCCTCTGCAGCCCGAGCAATCCGTGCGGCACGGTGCTCTCCGGCGCGGAGCTCAAGGACATCGTCGACCTCTGCCGGCGCAAGCAGGTCCTCCTGATCAGCGACGAGATCTACGACGAGTTCTGCTTCAGCGACGCGCGCGAGAACGGCAAGTGCCCGAGCCCTGCGCAGTTCAGCGACGAGTGCCTGCTGATCCGCGGCTTCGGCAAGACCTACGGCTGCACCGGCTGGCGCCTCGGCTACGTGGCCGGGCCGAAGGACATCGTGCAGGAGATCGCCAAGTTCCAGCAGTACACCTACGTCTGCGCGCCGAGCATGGCGCAGTGGGGCGTGGTGCCGAGCTTCGGCGTCGATCTCTCGCCCATGGTCGCCGACTACGAGAAGCGCCGCCAGATGGTGGTCGACACCTTCGCGGACATCACCTCGGTGCCGCGCCCGGGCGGCGCGTTCTACGCGTTCGTCGAGGTGCCCAAGCACCTTGGCATGACCGGCCAGCAGTTCATCGAGAAGGCCATCGATCACCGCGTGCTGGTGATCCCCGGCAACGTCTTCTCGACGCGCGACACGCACTTCCGCATCAGCTTCGCCACCCGGCCCGACAAGCTGGCCGAGGGTCTCGGCATCCTGCGCGGCATGATGACGGCCTGACCGCGGCGCGCTGGCACGCAACACACCTGCAAATGACAGACGCCCAGGCCAAGGCCTGGGCGTCTGTGTCTGTATCGCGATGCTGGAGGCAACCGGCACACCGCATGGCGGTGCGCAGGAACCTGCAACCTGCGCCGTCGGTCAGGGCTTCTTCGCGGCGGGCGCGGAAGCGGCGGCAGCGGCGGAGCCGTCAGCCGACGACATCTTTTCCTTGAGCTCCTGCGAGGGGCTCTTGATGCTGCCGGCGGCGGGCTGGCCGGTGTTCTTCTCGACCTTCTTGGTGGCCGGGGTGCTGCCGCCGCATGCGGTGAGGACGAGGAGGAGAGCGACGGCGCCGGTGGAAACGAGGGTCTTCATGTGGGTTGCCTCAAAGCCTTTCAGTTGCTCGCGCGGAATGGGTCGAGCGGCCCATGCGCGGTGGCGTTTCACGCCGGTGGCCGCGCTGCAGGGTGGGAGTGTCGCAGAACCATTCGGCCCCCGTCAAGCGGGGGTTGCGTTCGGGGAGCCCTCCGCATTCGGGAAGGGCCACGAAACAGCGGGAAATTGCACCTCCCGGCCGTGGTTACTTGGCAGCAGTGCCGATTTCCCAGCGCCCCTTCGTCTCGCCGGGGGCCAGCCATCGCCACTGGGTGTGGAACGTGTCGTCGTTGTCCGCCACGCCCACCTGGACGCGGGCCGTGGTGCGTGGGCAGGGCAACTCGATGCGGATGTCCCAGCCGGCGTCGGAACGCTCCAGGCGTCGGATTGCGACGCCCGCGGGCGGGGCGAACCCGGGCGTGAACGGTTCGACCAGGACATCGGCGAACGGCGAGTCGGCGTCCGTGCCGGCATCGCCGTCGATGATCACCCGCACCGCGTCGGCATGCGGATCCTTCATCCGCTTCGTGTCGGGCACGCTCCACTGCGGTGCAGCGGAGACGCAGCCGTCCGGCACGTGGACGTCAAGCACCAGCTGCGCGCCGTCCTCGCTGCGCGCCACCCGCAGCGAGGGATTGTCCTCGCGCGTGTCGTAGGGCGAATAGTTCCACGCCAGCACGGGAAGCGGCGCCGCGTCCTCGATGCGCGCCGCCGCATTCACCGTGCGCTGCACGGGCAGCCGCGTCGGCAGGTAGACGGGGACGGTGCGCCCCTTGCTGTCGGTGAAGGTGGCGTACACCTCGAGCTGCGGTGCGAGCACCATGCCCGGCTGCGGCAGGACGGTGATCGGCACCTCGATGACCGCCTCGCCCTTGGGTTCCACGGTGCGTTCGCAGGCGCCGGGCGCGGTGCGGACCACGGCCCGCGCATTGCTTGTCATGGTGTACGGATTGTCGGTGTCGGCCAGCACGTGGCTGGTCCACCCGTTGGCGCCACCCGGGGTGCTAGGCGTGCCGCGTCCCGCGCGGCCGGCGGTCCACCACGCGGGTGGGGCGTCTGGCAGGCGGATGACGCCGGGCGGGTCGAGCGTCACGTGCACCGCGACGTCGGTCGGGTTGCGCACCAGCAGCCGCGCGGTTGCCGCGGTGGGGGCCGTGATGGACGCCGGATCCGGCACCGCGCCCTCGGCCCGCACCGCGGACTTCGGCTCGCGCAGCGCATACACGCGGTCCTGGTCGGCGCGCGTGATGAAGTCCTCGGGGAGCACCAGGCCCACGGGCTGGTGCCAGACGCGCAGCGTTCCGTCCTCGGTGCAGTCGACGAACGTGAGGTGCTGGAGCTGTCCCGCCAGCGGATGCTGGTCGATCATGCCGCCGCACGTGCCCACGATGTGGTACTGGACGCCGTTGACGTCCGCATCGCGCTGCATGGCGTGGAAGTGGCCGGCGATCACCGCATCGGCGCCCGCCTTCTCAAGAAGAGGCTGCACGCGCTCCTGCCACTTCACGCTGGGGTAGCGCCACATCGGCCGGTGCATGAGGAGGAAGATCGGCTTGCCTCGCTTCGCGGCGGCGTCGAGCGCGCCCGCGATCCACGAAAGCTGCGTCTCGGTGATTTTCATGTTGCTGTCGCCGAGACCCTCGTCGCTGAAAAGGATGATGGCGGTGGCAAGGTCCAGTTCCACCGAGTACCAGAGCGGCCCGAAGCGCTCGCGGTACTTCGCTGCGAAGGTGGTATCCCCGGGCGTGCGGGTTCCGCTGATGACATCATGGTTGCCGGGCGTGGGATAGAAGCGCGCAGTCAGCGGGGCCACGCCGCGCTGGTACTCGTCCACCTCGGCGTCCCAGGTGGAGGTGGAACGCGTGTAGCCCTGCACCATGTCGCCCACGGTGAAGACGGCGTCCGGCCGCACGATGTTCAGGTCCTCGACCGCCGCATGGAGGTACGGCAGGCCCCACGCGCGACCGGTGGTGCGGTCGGGCAGGATGGCGATCCGCTGCATGCGTGGGTGGGCCGCATCGCGCACGGTCTGGCCGTCGGTGGCGCGTCCGTCACCGGTGCGTTCGAACATGGGCGGAACGGCGCGGGCCGCAAAGGCAAGGGTGATGGCCAGGGCTGCAACGGTCAGGGCGTGCGTGCGGAGCATCCGCGCATTCTGCCCGATGTGCGTTCGCGGCGCGTTCAGCCGGACGCAGCACCCGCGCCCGGGAACGGGATCGACGGCCCGCGGACCACGGATTCGCATGCATCCGCGAGCTGGTCCGCGCATCGCGCCGAGCCGAAGCGTGCCGCCGTGCGCACTGCGGCCTCCTCGCCGATGCCCGCGACCGCGGCGGGCTGCAGCAGTGCCTTCGTCAGGAGCGCAGTCCACTCCCGCGCATCGCGTTCCTTCGCCACCATGGCGGTGACGCCGTCGATCAGGTGGTCGGCATATGGGTCGTCCATTGCCACCAGCGTCCGTCCGAGCGCCATGGCTTCGAGCACCAGCGAGCGAACCCCGTGGATCGCCTCCGGGAGCACCATGACGCCGCAGGCGAGTGCGAGCGGCCGCACGGACTCGAGCCGCGAGACGCCGTTGAGCACCGGCTGGATCCCCATCTCGCGTGCCAGCCGCCAGAGCTTCGGATCGTGGCCGGGCGGAAGTTCGATGGCCACCTGCAGATCGGGGAGCGCGGGCATGACGTCGGCGATGGCGGCGAACACCGCGCGGTACGCGCCCTCGTCGCGCCCGGTACCGGCAATCGCCAGGCTCTGCGGGCTCGCCGTCGCCGCGCGCCGGTCGACGGGCAGCTGCACGCCAAGCGGCAGCACGGAGACGTACCGGTCGCCCACCAGGCGCCCGGCCCGCACGGCAATGGGCGCGGTGGGCACGCAGACCACGTCGATGCGGTCGTCGTGGCGCTTGAGCGGCGTGACGTCGAGCTCGTCCTCGGTGGAGATCATGGCCACCAGGCCGGCGTCCAGGTCGTCGGCAAGTTCCGCCGCGGCGTCGAACGCGCGTGGGCCGAAACTGACGAAGACGTCCGGCTTGGAATCCTCAAGCGACGAACTCAGTGCGCCCAGCCGCGACGGCCGGAACAGGATCGAGCTGTCGAAGTCGAAGCTCGCCACCGGGATCAGCTGCGAGAGCGGCGCCTCGTCGCGCGAGGGCGGCAGGATGCGCAGCACGCGAATGCCCTCGCCGGCCAGCGCCACGGCCAGGCGCTGCACCGGTGCGGCGTCGATCAGGAGCCGCTCGGGATCGACGACGAGCGCAATGTGCACGCGGCGGCCTCCAGCGGTTGGAATGCGAGCGCCATGTCTGGCGGAATGCGGGCCGGGCGCCGGGTGGAAAGGTCCACGTATGCCCAGCACGTGGAGCCGCGGCAGACCACGGCGCCATCACGCACGCGGGCGATCACGGTGTCGCGCCAGGAAGAGGAACGCCCGGAGTTGCGCACCCAGGTGAAGACCATCAGTTCCTCGCCAGGGAAGACCTCCGCGCGGTACTCCACCTCATGGCGCGCCACGAACCACATCCGCCCGGAAGCAAGGAGCGCATCGCGCGTCCAGCCGATCGAGTCGGAGTGGAGCTCGGCCGCGCGGTCGAGCCAGCGGACGTACTCCACGTTGTTGACGTGCGGCACGGAGCGGCTGACGCCTTCGGCGGTGGGAACGAGCCGCATCGCGAAGGGCTGCGGGTGCGGCACGCCGAGCGATGCAGGAGGCACGAGCGAGGCATCGTGCACCAGCGGCGGAGGGTTCACTGCCCGCCCTCACGCGGCGTCGGATCGATGGAGCGCAGGTAGCGCCAGCTGTAGATGCCGGTGGCATGGCCGTCGCTGAAGCGGATGCGGATGGCGTAGTTGCCCACGAGTTCGGCATCGAGCGCCGTGAGCGGGCCGCTCCCGCGTCCGGCGGGGAGCACGGTCAGCGGATTGCGCGCCATCTCCTCGCGGAGCGCCTTGGCATCGGCGCTGGGGCTCGCGCGGCGCAGGTGCGCCAACGGGAAGAAGCTCTTGCGGCCGTCGTCCCACGTGATCTCCAGGCCGCGTTCGCGGTCGAGGTCAAGGTGCACGGGCCGCGGCCCCGAATGGTCGGCGCGCGGGTCGTCGTGCGGGGCGGGGGAACTCTCCGCATGCATGCGTCAAAGTCTACGGTGCGGCCCGGCCGCGGCTCCCGCGCCGCCCTAGACTCGTGTCCTCCATGAGCGAACCCGTGACGAGCGAACCCATGACGAGCGAACCCCTGAACGCCGCCGACCGACTCCTTGCACGCATCGACGCCGCCGGTGCCCCCATCTGCGTGGGCCTTGATCCGGTGGTGGAGAAGCTTCCCGCCGTCCTCCGCCCGGCCGCGGGGGACGAGGCCGCGGCGCTCGCCATCGAGCAATTCTCCGTGGGTGTCATCGACGCGGTGGCGGGTGTGGCACCCGCCGTCAAGGTCCAGGCCGCCTGCTTCGAGCGCCATGGCCCCGCCGGCGTGGCCGCGCTCGCCCGCGTCCTGGCGCATGCGCGCACGGTGGACGGGCTCGAGACCATCCTCGACTTCAAGCGCGGCGACATCGGGATCAGCGCCGAGCACTACGCCGCCTCGGCGCGCGGCGCGTTCCGCGCCGATTGGTCCACGGTCAGCGCGTACCTCGGCACCGACTCGCTCACGCCGTTCGTCGGCCACGGCCACGGCGCGTTCGCGCTGGTGCGGACCTCGAACCCCTCCGGCGACGCGCTGCAATCGCTTCGCCTGGCGAACGGCCGTACCGTGGCCGAGGCCGTGGCGGACATCGTGGCGGTGCAGGGCGCCTCGTCCGTGGGCGCGTCCGGCTTCAGCGCACTCGGGGCGGTGGTGGGCGCCACCAAGCGTGCCGACGCCGCCGCGCTCCGAACCCGCATGCCGCAGCAGATCTTCCTGGTGCCCGGGTTCGGCGCGCAGGGCGGCGGCGTGGACGACGTGCTGCCGTGCTTCCGCGCGGATGGCCGCGGTGCGGTGGTCACGGCTAGCCGTTCGGTGATCTACGCGTTCGACGCCGCCGACCGTGCTTGGCACGAGGCCGTGCGGCGCGCCGCCGAGGACCTGCGCACGCAGATCGGGTCGGCCGTCGGGGTCCGCGCGTGAACGCGCGCGGCGCAGGCATCGCACTCGGGGCGGTCTTCGTGGCCCTGTTGGCGGTGCCCGTCATTGCGCGCCGCGATACGCCGGTGCCGCCGCGTGATGCTGCGTCGGTGATCATCATCACGCCGCACCCGGAGCAGATCCGCAATGAGTTCGGCGACGGCTTCGCCCGCTGGCACCAGGCCAAGTTCGGCACGCCCGCCACGGTGATCTGGAGCACGCCGGGCGGCGCCACCGAGATCCGCCGCATGCTCGAAGCAGGCACGGTGGCGGCACTGCGCGCGGGAGCGCCTGTCGGCGGCAACGCCGACCTCCTCTTCGGCGGCGGAAGCTACGAGTACGAGCAGATGAAGAGGCCCATCACCGTGGAGGTGGGCGGCGAGAAGCGCTCGGCATCGGTGCTCGAGCCGGTGCCCTTCGACGATGCATGGCTCCGCGAGGTCTACGGTGACAACGACATCGGCGGCCGCACGCTCTATGACCCCGGGCGCGCGTGGTTCGGCTGCGCGCTGAGCGCCTTCGGCATCGTCTACAACTCGGAGGGCCTGCGGCGCCTGGGCGTTCCCGCGCCGCGTGACTGGTCGGCGCTGGCCGATCCGCGCCTTCGGGGCGAGGTGGCGCTCGCCAACCCCGCGCAGTCGGGGAGCATCGCTTCCGGCATGGAAACCATCCTCCAGCGCGAGGGTTGGCAGCGCGGCTGGGCCATCCTGCGCCGCGCCGCGGCGAACGCGCGCTCGGTGTCCGCAAGCGCCACGCGCGCGCCCATCGACGTGGCGCAGGGCGAAGCCGTGGAGGCGCTCTGCATCGATTTCTACGGTCGCTTCCAGCAGCAGTCCGTGACCGACGGCGGCTCGCCCGGGCGGGTGGGCTACGTGGATCCCGTGGGGAAGACCGCCGTGGACCCGGACCCGGTGGCGATGCTCCGCGGTGCCCCGCACGC
>CAMBSR010000028.1 GCA_945870475.1 Phycisphaera mikurensis NBRC 102666 | reverse complement strand
CTCAACAACCTGGGCTTCACCCGGCTCGAGCGCGGGGCCATCGATGCACGCACGGAGCAGCTCCTGGAGCAGGCGGTGCGCGCCCGCGCCGAGGACTCGGAATCCCTCGATTCGCTCGGCTGGCTGCGCTACGCGCAGGGCAGGCTGGCCGATTCCGATGCCGGCCCTGGTGCCGTGACGCTCCTGGAACGCGCCGTTTCCAAGACCCGCGGCGCCGTCAGTGCCGCCCAGCGCGACCACCTGGGCGACGCCCGCTGGCGCGTCGGCGACCACGAGGGTGCGCGGCGCGAATGGACCGAGGCCGTGCGCATCGCCGAGGCAGGAATGCCCCGCGAGCAGAACATCGAGGTGCTGCGCCGCTTCTTCCGCCAGCAGCTGGGACTGGCGGCGATCGACGCCACGCGGTATCACGATGCGCACGACGGCTCGCTGGCGGCACGCGCCAAGGCCAAGCTCGACGCGTCCGCACGCGGCGTGGAGCCGCCCGTGGCGCGCCAGTCGGTAGTTCCCGCACCCAACCCGCCCGCCTCCGCGCGGTGACGGACGCCTGAAGGAAGCACGAGACCATGGCAGGACATAGCGCTTGGAAGAACATCAAGCACCGCAAGGCCGCCGTCGACGCCAAGCGCGGGAAGATCTGGTCCAAGTGCTCGCGCGCCATCATCGTGGCTGCGCGCACGGGTGGCGGCGATCCCAAGTTCAACTCGTCGCTCCGACTGGCGATCGACGACGCGAAGGCGGCGAACATGCCCCGCGACACCATCGAGAAGGCCGTGAAGAAGGGCGCCGGCGGCGACGATTCGGAGACCTTCGAGGCCGTTCGCTACGAGGGCTACGGCCCGGGCGGCGTGGCGATCATCTGCGAGTGCCTGGTGGCCAACGTCAACAAGACCGCGCCCGAGATCCGGACGCTGTTCGACAAGAACGGCGGCAACATGGGCGTGCCCGGCAGCGTCACCTTCAGCTTCCTCCACAAGGGAGTGGTGTTGGTGCAGGCCGGGGCCACCACCGAGGAGAAGCTGTTCGACGTGGTCCTCGGCGCGGGCGCCGAGGACGTGGTGGGCGGCGAGGAGGGCTGGCAGGTGACCTGCGCCCCGGCAGACCTCGGGAAGGTCCGCGACGCACTGGAATCCGCCGGAATCCCGTTCGAGGGTGCCGAGGTCTCGTACATTCCCACCTCCACCACCGAGGTGGACGATGCCACCCGGGCACGCGTGGCCAAGCTGGTTGCGCTCCTCGAGGAGCACGACGACGTCCAGAAGGTGCACGTGAGCGCCGAGATCCATGATGCCTGATTCCCGAGCCACTCCCGCTTCCTCCTTCGCCCCCGCCGCTGCGCTGGCATGCGCGCTTGCGTTCCTTGCCGGCTGCGGGCACTCGCAGAAGTGCGACTTCGACGATCGTCCGCGCGACGACGTCTGGGCCGCCGTGGTGCAGACCGCACGCGCGCCGCGCTATTCGGACTGGATCGTGGTCCAGAACGAAGTGAAGGTCGACGAGGCATCGCACCGGGTGACGGTCTATCGCGACCTTCGTCGCGACCTGGTGGAACCGGGCCTCGACCCGCGCCGCGAGGAAGAGCAGTGGCGCTTCACCGCGCAGGTCTCCAGCGATTCACCGGTGACGATCACGTTCTCCACGCCCGACTGGGCCGTCCCGAGCCACTTCTGGCGTCAGGCCGATCACTTCTTCGGGCAGGTCCGCATGCGCCTCGGCGAGATGGGGCCCGTGACGCCCGCGCCGGGCGATCCGATGGGAACCGCCGCGAAGCCCGGCGCACTCGATCCGAAGGCGCCGGGCCACGTCTCAGAGAAGCCCGCGCAGGGGCAGCTGGCGACGCCGTGACCGAATCGCCGCAACGCGAGCAGGGCGCCGCCGCGAAGGACGCCATCGACGTCAAGGACGCCATGCGCGATCCCCGCCTCGTCATGGGCGCGGTGCTCTCGGTGGCGTGGTTCACGCTTCCCCTCGTCTGCAGCATCGTCCTCTTCGCGCGACTCGGGCCACTGACCGAGTGGCTGCAGGGGCAGGGCGATTCAGCCCCATGGATCGCCGCGGGCCTCTTCGCCGCGTGCGCCGGCCTCGGCCTCCTGCCCACCTATGCGCAGGCCGTCTTCGCCGGCTGGGTGTTCGGCACTGCCACCGGCACCATGGTGGCCGTCAGCGGCTACGTGGGCGCTGCGGTGATCGGGTACCTCCTGTGCTCGGCCGTGCTTCGCGACGCTGCCACGCAGCGCATCGACGCCCACCCGCGCTGGCGCATCGTCCGCGAGGCGCTCGTGGACGCGAAGCCGTGGCGGACCATGGGCATCGTGGCGCTGCTCCGTTTCCCGCCCACCTCCCCGTTCGCGTTCACGAACCTGGTGCTGGCGGCCTCGGGCGTGCGCTTCCTGCACATGCTGGTGGGCAGCATCGTTGGGATGCTTCCGCGCACCGTGCTGGCCGTGTGGATTGGCGCGCAGGGTGCAGCCACCGGTGCGAAGGATCTTTCTGAACTCATGGACAAGCAGGGCATCGCCGCGGTCGTCATCGGCACGGCGTCCCTCATCGCCGCGCTCGCCGTCCTGCAGCACGTGGGGAAGCGTGCGCTGCGGGCCGCCGGACTCTCCTGACGCCAGTACCCTGCGGGGATGACCGCAGCGCCCGCCGCCAACGCCGTCCTTGACCCGAACGCAGGCACTCCTTCGGACGTGCCGCTGATCGACCGCATCGCCATCACCACCATCCGTGGCCTTGCCATGGATGCGGTGCAGCAGGCCAACAGCGGCCACCCCGGCGCGCCGATGGGCCTGGCCACCGTGGGCTACTCGCTCTGGCAGGACGCGATGGTCTATGACCCGAACGCGCCGCGATGGGCCAACCGGGACCGCTTCGTCCTCTCCAACGGCCACGCGTGCATGCTGCTCTATTCGCTGCTGCACCTCGCGGGCGTCGCGGAGACCGATGCCGCCGGGAAGCCGACCGGCCGCGCCGCCGTCACGCTCGACGACATCCGCGCGTTCCGTCAGGTGAATTCGCGCACGCCCGGTCATCCGGAGTTCGGTGTGACCCCCGGCATCGAGACCACCACCGGCCCGCTGGGGCAGGGGCTTGCGAACTCGGTGGGCATGGCGATCGCCGGCAAGTTCCTCGCGGCGCGCTACAACAAGCCTGGCTTCGAGCTCTTCGATTACCACACCTGGGCCATCTGCGGCGACGGCTGCCTGATGGAAGGCATCTCCCACGAGGCCGCCAGCGCCGCGGGCCACATGCGCCTCGGGAACCTCTGCTGGATCTTCGACAACAACCGCATCACCATCGACGGCAGCACCGACCTGGCGTGCTCGGACTACGTCACCGCGCGTTTCCACGGCTACGGCTGGAACGTGCAGCATGTGAAGGACTGCAACGACGTGCACGCGCTCGACGCGGCCTACGCAAACGCGCGCGCCACCACCGGCCGGCCGACGATCATCATCGTGGACGGCAACATCGGCTGGGGTTCGCCCGAGGTCCAGGACAAGTCCAAGGCGCACGGCGAACCGCTCGGTGCCGAAGAGCTCGATCGCACCAAGGGCGTCTATCGCTGGCCCACGGAACCCAGGTTCCTGGTGCCCGCCGGCGTGCACGAGCGCTTCGCCGAGAAGATGGGCGCGCGCGGCGCCACGGCGCGCGCGGCATGGGATGCGAAGTGGGCGGCGTACCGCACTGCGCATCCGGAACTGGCCACGGAACTCGAGACGCTCTGGCGCGGTGACCTGCCGGCCGGCTGGGACGCCGGGCTGAAGGCGTATTCCGCCGACCCCAAGGGCGATGCCACCCGTTCCTCGGGCGGCAAGGCGCTCAACGCCATCATGGAGCGCGTGCCGTGGATGATGGGCGGCAGCGCCGACCTCTCCCCGAGCAACAAGACCCTCCTCAAGGGCGCGGGCACGTTCAATCCTCCGGAGTTCGGCGGAAGCTACGACGGCCGCAACATGCACTTCGGCATCCGCGAGCACGCCATGGGCGCCATCGTCAACGGCATGGTGCTCTCCGGCATCCGTGCCTTCGGCGCGGGCTTCCTGATCTTCGCCGACTACATGCGCACGCCGATGCGCCTGGCGGCCCTGATGCGCATCCCGTCGCTCTGGGTGTTCACGCACGACTCCATCGGCGTCGGCGAGGACGGCCCCACGCACCAGCCCATCGAGCAGCTCGCCGGCCTCCGTGCGGTGCCGAACCTGGCGGTGTGGCGCCCCTGCGATGCCAACGAGGTCAACGAGGCCTACCGCTGGGCCATGGAATCGCGCCACACGCCGAGCATCGTGGCGCTCACGCGCCAGAACGTGCCCACGCTCGACCGCACGCGCTGCGCCCCGTCCGCGGGCGCGCAGCAGGGCGGCTACGTACTCCTCGACCCGGCCGACGGCAAGGCGCCGGAAGTCATCCTCATCGGTACCGGCAGCGAGGTCTCGCTCTGCGTTGACGCCCACGCGAAGCTTGCCGAGCGCGGCATCCCGGCGCGCGTCGTGAGCATGCCGTGCACCCTGGTCTTCGAACGGCAGCCGCAGGCGTACCGCGAGTCCGTGCTTCCGCTTTCGGTCCGCGCGCGCGTCGCTGTCGAGATGGGCAGCGCCCTCGGCTGGGGCGACTACGTGGGCCTCGACGGCCGCGTGATCGCCATGCGCAGCTTCGGCGAGAGCGGCCCGGCTCCCAAGATCATCGCGCACTTTGGGTTCACGGTCGATGCGGTGGTCGAGGCGGCAGTGGCAGTGCGCCGGTGAGTGTCAGCAGAGTCTGTATCTAGCTTGAATCGGCGTCGTGCCTCACGGGGCCTTCGTTCCTCGTCGGCCGGCCGCGCCCCTTCGCTGTGCGCGGGACCCCTGCGTCGCGGACGTCCTCGCTCCACCAGGTTGCGCTCGGACTCCGCGAAAACGGGCTCGGCACGTGGGGCGACCCGGGCGAGGACAACCTTCTGCGTGTGCCTCGCCGTATTCGAGGCCGCTGTGCAGGGATCCCGTGCTCGCTGCGGGGCGCTCGCGAGACGTGGCTATGACGCGTCTGTGACGTGGCTATGAAGCGTCTGTGACGCCGCAGTGACGCCGCAGTGACGCCGTGGAATGGTGTCGTGCTGTCGCTTACGCGCGCTCGCGGTAGGCGCCGTCTTCGGTGCTCACGATGATCTTCTCACCGGTGGTGATGAAGGGCGGGACGCGGGTCTTGAGGCCGGTCTCGCACGTGGCTTCCTTCAGCTGGTTGGTGGCGGTGGCGCCCTTGATGCCCGGGGGCGTGTCGGTGATGGTCAGCGCGACCGTCAGCGGCATTTCCACGGAGATCGGCTTGCCATCGCACCAGAGGACAACCACCTGGTTGTTCGGGAGGATGTAGAGCGGCAGCTCGCCGACGAATTCCTTCGACAGCTCGACCTGCTCGTAGGACTCGAGGTCCATGAACGTGTGCTTGCCGCCCTGCTCGAACAGGTACTCCATGGGCCGGCGGTCGAGGTCGACCTGCTCGACTTCCTCGCCGGAGCGGAGGCGCTTCTCGATGATCGTGCCGTTGTTCAGGTCACGGATCGTCACCTGGATGAACGCGCGGAGGTTGCCGGGGGTCCGGTGCTCGAGCTTGGTGATCAGGTACAGCTTGTTGTCAAGCTTGATGCCCATGTTGGAACGCAGGTCGGTCGACTTCACGCGGAGTGCTCCTTTGGAGGGGGAGGAAGGAGGATAGCGAGGCGCCCGATCCGGGCCGGGAGGGCGCACGCCGCCATCAGGGGCCCGAAATCGTGGGAAATGCACCCGCACGCCCCGGATCTTGGTGAACTGGGCAATCCAGGGGGTCGTACCACCAGTGTTCAGTAAGGGGCGGCGGCTGGGAACAAGGGGCCTGGGGCCTGGGAGGGCCTCAGGCAGGACGGGTAGGGCGGGCAGCGCGGAAGCGCAAGGCTCGCCGGGGGGGCTGGAAAACAGCCAGGAAAGAAGTACCCCCCCCCAAAAGAAGGAAATACCCCCCCAAAGAGATACCCCCAAGTCTGTGAGGACCTGGGGGCGGAGGGAGGGAAAAGGGCTTTGGAAGTCACGCTGCGAGCAGCGTGCGGGGGACGGGTGAACTGCAGGCAGTCACCAGGTCCCTCGGTCGTGAGTTGGAGTTCGGTTGGGGAGCGCTTTCGCGCCACCAGCCTTTCTCCTCCATGACAGACGGAATCTAGCCCCCGAATGCATCATGGGAAGTAAAGGTTTTTCATTTGTTGGGCAATTGTGCCTGGGAGGCCCTGCGGCCGCCCTACCTGGATCCGGTAACAGCGGCCTCTGCTCGCGTTGGCGGCGGGGTTGCCCCTCACAGGCCCCTACACTTCTCTTTCCATGACCCGCAGCCCCCACGCCTGCCTGATTTTCACTGCGCTCTCGCTTTGCCTGGCTCCGGCTGGCCTCGCGTTCGCGCAGGCTCCCGCCGCGCCGGCCGCCCCCGCCGCCCCTGCGGCACCTCCGATCGATGTCTCCGGCGTCATCGACTCGCTGCCCCCGATTTCCGTCGAGCCCCCAGTGGTCGACCTTGGCTTCATGGCCCCGCGCGTCGGCGGCAAGGGCACCGTCATCCTGAAGAACACCGGCGACAAGCCGCTCACCATCGCCGCGGTCACGCCCAGCTGCAAGTGCACCACCACCAGCAGCCTGACCGGCACGGTCCTCAAGCCCGGTGAATCCGCGCCGCTCGAAGCGGTGCTCGAAGGCGCCTCGATGCCGCAGTCGCACCGCGCCAGCATCCGCGTCCTGGTGGATGGCTACGCCAAGGTGCTCGACATCCAGCTGCGCGGCGAGACCGCCATGCCGGTGCGCGCCGTCCCGCCCATCATCAACGCCGTGGAAGGCAAGCCGCGCCAGGGGCGCTTCATCGTGGAGAGCGTCGACAAGAAGCCCTTCACCATCTGTGCCATCGGCGGCCGCGTGCCCGAGTTCATCGGCTTCAACGCAGGCGAGGCGCCGCGCGCCCAGTACCTCCTGAAGTTCGATCTCGACACATGGGCGCCGGAGTATCCCGCCTACCTCGCCATCGAGACCGACCGCGCCGACTGCCCGATCTTCGATGTCTGGGTCCGCAGCGAGCGCACCATCCCGAGCTCCGCGTTCCGCATGAAGGACTACCGCATCAACGGCGGTCGCATCGACGTCGGCGGCAGCGTCGACGTCTCGCTGGAGATGGACGATCCGGGCGAGGAGATCCTGGCGATCGAGAGCGTCTCGCCCGAGATCCAGGTGCAGATGCTCGGCCAGCAGGTCGAAGGCAAGCTGCGCAAGGTCAGCGCCCGCATCACGCCGAAGAGCCCGCGCGAGGGCCTGCTGTACGGGCTGGTGAAGCTGTACGGCCGCGAGAAGGAGCAGACGCTCACCTTCTTCGCCTCGGTGCGCCCGAAGGCGGCCACCGGCTGCGCGGGGTGCAATCCCGTGCAGGGGCCGCCGTCGAAGAGCCCGCCGCCCATGCCCGCCACGCCGCCCGCGTCTGCCATGCCGGCGGAGCGTGCCGCTCCCGCGGCCGTGCCTTCGCGCTGATCGCATTTCGGCGGAACCCGCCAGGAGAACCACATGTCCGATCCAGGAATCGCCGCAGCCGCGTCCGCTGCCGCACCGCTTTGCCCTGCCGACCGCGTCGCCGCGGTCGATGCCATCGTTGCCGCACACGGGGACTCCTCGCGCACCGCCGCCGTTGCCGGCGTGGCGCGCGTCGCGGACCGCTGGACGGCCGGCGACGGCGATGCCGCTGCCTTCTCCGCGTTCTGCGCCAAGCACTACGTGGCCAATGCCGCCGAGCGCACCCGCCTCCTGGCGCGCCTCGAGGAGACGCTCCGCCAGATCGGCGGCCACCTCTACGAAATGCGCCGCTCCCTGCGCCGGTGGAACGACCTCGCAGGCGACGAATTCCCCGGCGTCGACGACGTGATCGCCTCGTTCGACCCGGCGCCCGACATCTCCGACCAGCTGTACCGCCAGAAGGTGGCGTTCATCGCGCTCCTCAACTTCGAGCGCCCGGACCTGCGCGCCATGCTCGGCCACGGCAGTGCATGGAACACCGAGGAATGGGCCGCCGCGCGCGTTGCGCAGCAGTTCGGCCCGCGCATTCCCTCGGAACTCGCTGACCACGCCCGGCGCGTCGGGCACGAGGCGCAGAACTTCGTCGCCTCGTTCCACGTGCCGGTGGGCACCATGGTCGATGCCAAGGGCAAGCGGTGGTTCGAGCCCGATCGCGCGCTGCTGGCCCACTGGCTGGTGCGCGAGGAGATCAAGGCGGGCTACGGCGACCAGGACGGCCTCGACAAGCAGCACGCCCTCATGTGGGTGATGGCGCGCCACATCGACGGCTCCATCCCGCGTGCCGTCATGGAGCGCCGCACCGCCGGCGCGGCGTGGGATCCCGCGCACAACACCGTCGGCGGCGTCGCCGTGAAGGCCGAGGACACCGTGGGCCCCGAGCGCTACCGGCACATCCTCGAGCATCATGCGGTGGGCGCACGCTTCGACCCCATGTATCCCGAGGCGCCCACCGCCATCGCGCGCAAGTTCGACCTCGCGCGCGAGATCCCGGAGGCCGATGTCGAGCGACTCCTCATCGATCTCCTCGATCACCCGGTGCGTGTGCCGCTCGCCGCGTTCCTCCGCGCCCGGCTCGGGCGTTCGCTCGAGCCGCAGGACATCTACTTCGAGGACGTGGCCGAATCGAAGCCTGCCGCCGAGATGAATGCCGCCGTCAAGGCGCGCTTCGCCGACGAGCACGCCTTCCAGGCAGCGCTGCCGCAGGTGCTCCGCGAGCTCGGCTTCCCGGCCGACGAGGCGGACTTCCTGGGGACCCGCATCAGCGTCGAGATCGCCAAGGGCTCGGGCCACGCCATGCGGCCCATGCTGCCGGGCTACGGCGCGTGGCTGCGCACCAACCGCCTGAAGGACGAGCTCGGCTGGGACGGATTCGACACCGCCATGCACGAGCTCGGCCACAACCTGGAGCAGCTCTACAGCGCGTTCTGGGCGCCGCGCCCTGCGCTGCAGAACGTGCCGAACACGGCGTGCACGGAGGCATTCGCGTTCCTCTACCAGTCGCTCGCCAAGCGCGTACTGGGGATCGAGGACAGCGCCGACGCGCAGCGCGCCCGCGACATCGATGCCATCGCCACCATGCTGGCCGCTCGCCAGATCGCGGGCCCCAGCCTGGTGGAGCTTCGCATGTGGCGCTGGATCTACGCGAACCCCGGCGCCACGCCGGCGGCGCTCCGCGATGCGACGCTCGCGATCGCCGCCGAGGTCTGGAGCCGCCACTACGAGCAGGACTTCGGCCCGGACCACACGCGCATCCTGGCCGCGTACCAGCACATGGTGGGGCACCCGCTGTATCTCGCCGACTACACGCTTGGCCATGTCATCAGCCACCAGGTGCGGTCGCACATGTACGGCAAGGACCTGGCTGCCGAGACCAAGCGCATCTGCTCCATCGGCCGTGTCACGCCGGACCTCTGGATGCGCCGCGCCGTGGGCGCGGGCATCGACGTGGCGCCGCTCGCCGCGGATTGCGCGGCGGCGCTCGGGAGGATCGGCCGGTGAAGCGTCCCGGTGCCGGCATGGCCCTGGCGGCGGCAGCGCTGGTGCTCGCCGGCTGCGAGTCGCCGCGCTACGAGACCAACTGGAATCGCATCCACGCCGGCATGACGCGTGCGGAGGTCGAGTCCGTGCTCGGGCAGCCGTCGTCCACCTACGTTCCGCCGCCGCCGGACCCCAACGCCGAGCGTCGCCGCAGCTCGGCGCGCGGCGAGCGCTGGCAGTACGGCGACACGCTCTCGAGCTTCGGTACCCGCGCGATGTTTCCCGACGAAGCCGACGAGCGCGCGTGGTGCGTGTTCTTCGGGCCGGACGGCACCGTCAACGGCTTCCGGCCGGCGTCGTGGGCCACCAATGCGCGGTCGAAGGACCCGGTGGATGTGCCCGCGCAACCTCCCGCGGCGGTGCCGGCGCCTGCACGCTGACCGCGCGGCCGATCACGCCTCGAATTCTCCATTGCACCGAGTTGCCCGTGCGTTCACTGCGCGGTGCCGCGTCGCGCTGCCATCCAGAGCAGGCCGATGCCCGGCCCGATCAGCATCGCGAGCGGTGCGCCGATCGGCAGCAGGCTGAGCCACGCGGCGGCACCCTTGGCGGGGACCGCGGCGGGTGCATTCAGCGCCGCAGCAGTTGCGGTGGGCGGCGTCGCACCCGGTGACACGGCGGACGGCGCCATCGGTGCCAGCCCGGCCGCGGGCGGGGCAGGCGGTGCGGGTGCAGGCGCGGGGGCTGCCGCAGCGGGTTCCGGCTCGCTCGGGGCTTCCGGTTCCGGCGTCTCCGCGGCCTGCTTCGGTTCATTGGGGTCGCGCGCCAGGTTCTCGCGCGCGTTGTCGGCGCGGCTTGGCCGCAACGTCGGCCGCTCGATCAGCCTGCTTGGGCCAGGGTTCTGCGGCACCGGCGGCGCTTTGGCCGGCGGGGTCTGCAGCAGGAGAATGACCAGGGCGGCGACGATCACCATGGGCGCACCCTACCACCGCGCTGCGCGCATCGGAAGCGGGCCACGTCCGTGGGGCGCACGCAGGGCACGCGGGGGCGCGATCCGCCGCAAAAACACGACGCGGGACGCATGTGCGTCCCGCGTCGGGAGTGTCAGGTGGTCTCGGCCCGCGGGCGGCCGATCGCGGTTCAGACGGCCGCAGCCATCTTTTCCGCCTTCTTGCGCGCATCGTCGAGGGTGCCGACGTACATGAACGCGCTCTCCGGCAGGCTGTCGCCTTCGCCGTTGCAGATGCGCTCGAAGCTGTCGATCGTCTCCTCGAGGCTGGTGGTGACGCCGGGCAGGCCGGTGAACACCTCGCCGACGTAGAACGGCTGGCTGAGGAAGCGCTCGAGCTTGCGGGCGCGGGACACCGCGAGCTTGTCCTCTTCGCTGAGCTCATCGACGCCGAGGATGGCGATGATGTCCTGCAGGTCCTTGTACCGCTGCAGGATGCCCTGCACGCGGCGCGACACCTTGTAGTGGCGCTCGCCGACGATCTGCGGATCGAGGATGCGGCTCGTGGACGAGAGCGGATCGACGGCGGGGTAGATGCCCTTCTCGGCGATCTTGCGCTCGAGCACGATGAACGCGTCGAGGTGGGTGAACGTGGTTGCCGGCGCCGGGTCGGTCAGGTCGTCGGCCGGCACGTAGATGGCCTGCACGGAGGTGATGGCGCCGTCCTTCGTCGAGGTGATGCGCTCCTGGAGGGCGCCCATCTCGGTGGACAGGGTCGGCTGGTAGCCCACGGCGCTCGGCATGCGGCCGAGCAGTGCGGACACCTCGGAGCCGGCCTGCGTGAAGCGGAACACGTTGTCGACGAAGAGCAGGGTTTCCTTGCCGCTCTTGTCGCGGAAGTTCTCTGCCATCGTCAGCGCGCTGAGCGCAACGCGCAGGCGGGCGCCCGGCGGCTCGTTCATCTGGCCGAACACCATGGCCACCTTGTCGAGCACGTGCATCTTCTTGCCGCTCGCGTCGGTGTACTCGGCTTCCTGCATTTCCAGCCACAGGTCGTTGCCCTCGCGGGTGCGCTCGCCGACGCCGGCGAACACCGAGTAGCCGCCGAAGTTGCGGGCGACGCGCGCGATCATCTCCTGGATCACGACGGTCTTGCCGACGCCGGCGCCGCCGAACAGGCCGATCTTTCCGCCGCGGACGAAGGGGCAGAGCAGGTCGATGACCTTGATGCCCGTCTGCAGGATCTCGGTCTTCGGGTTGAGGTCGGCGATGGTCGGCGCGGTGCGGTGGATGGGCGCGACGTCCTTGGTGTTGACCGGGCCGCGCTCGTCGACCGGCTGGCCGAGGAGGTTGAACACGCGACCGAGGACGCCTTCACCCACGGGCACCTTCACCGGCGAGCCGGTGTCGACGCACGCGGTGCCGCGGCGAAGGCCGTCGGTGGATGCCAGGGCCACGCAGCGGACCTGTCCGCCGCCGAGGTGCTTGGCAACCTCGCCGACGAGCGTCTGCTTCTGGCCGTTGAGCTCGAACTCGACCGTGACCGCGTTGAAGATCTCGGGAATCGCGTTCTCGGGGAATTCGGCGTCGAAGGTCGAGCCGATGACCTGCTTGATCGTGCCAGTGCTGGGCATGTTTCGGTGGCTCCGTGCTGGAGTCGTGCGGCGTCAGGGTTGAAGGGCCGGTCGCGCCGCGGCGGCAGGCCCGTCTGGAAAGTCCACGCCCCGTGGCGAGCACGGGGGTCGGGGATGATAGTGGGAAGCCATGTCGGCGGCGGCCTGCAGGGAGGCCTGTCGGGGGTCAAGGGCTCGATTTCGGGGCCGCGGGGGCGTCCGGGGTCGTTCCGCGCCCGCGGGATGCCGGCGGCGGGGCCTCCGGCTTGCGAACGGGCGGAAGCTCGGGACCGTCCACCGGGTTGTCCGAGGGCCGTGCCGAGGTGGGTGCCGCCATGCTGTACGCCCCGTAGCGGATGGCCTCGCCATTGCGCGGGCGGAGCGTGGTGATGTCCATCCCGGGGTCCGGCGAGATGTGCTGCGGCATCGCCTGGTAGCCGAACGGGGCGCCGAGCGCCTCCCACGCCGTGGGCAGTTCCAGCGAGTACCAGAGGTTCTCCGCAAGCGTCACGGCGGTCGGCGGGATCCGGTCCGGATGCGGGCTGAACCTGGCGAGCGTCCCCGGGAACCAGAACGCGAGGCAACGCTCCACGAGCACCTGCTCGACGGTGCCGGCATCCGCGGGGATGGAGTAGATCGCGGCGGTGGGGTTGACCACCGTGGCGCGCGAGAGCACCAGGTCGCGTGCATTGACGATCTCGAGGAGCTGGCCGGGGTCCTCGAAGAGGCATCGGTCGATGCGCACCTGTTCCACGGGGCGCGCCGCGCCGCGGTCGCCGCCGGGGCACGGCGTGCCGACACGCACGCCGGTGCGCACCACCTTGTTGAACGAGCATCCCGTGATCGAGACCTGGCCGGAGCTTCCTTGCACCTTGACGCCCACCGATTGCTGCATCTGCGTGGACGGCGCCATCAGCAGGCCGCGCACCAGGACGCGCCGCGCGTCGGTGATCTCCACGGCGGCGTCGTTCCAGCCATCCACGCGCACCTGGTCCACGCGCACGTCGGAGACGTTGCGGATGCGCACGGCATCCTGCTCCGGATCCTTGCGGGTGCAGGTCACCGTGCAGTTGCGCATGGTGAACTGCGCCTCGAAGAGCGCGGACGCGGCGCTGTCGCCGGTTCCGTCCACCACCACCGCGGCACCGTGCGGATTGAGGAACAGGATGTTCTCGACGATCACGTGCCGCGGCCGCACGAAGATCCATCCATCGGTCTCGCATGCCACGGCAGCCGGCACCGGGTCGCGGCTGCGCAGGAAGATCGGGCGTTCGGCGGTGCCTTGCAGGCCCGTGATGACCTGCGGCACGTGGAATCCGGCCGGGAAGATGATCTCGTCGCCGGGCTGGATCTCCTCGAGCAGGTGCTGCCACGTCTGGCCCGGCTGCACCAGGAACTGGCGCGCTCCCGTGATGTAGGGCGCGGGCATCGCGCCCGGCGTCGCCGTGCGGCGCGTTGGCTGCGCGCCGGCATCGGGAAGGAACGGCGGTGGGATGATGGCCGGCGCGGCGGGTTGCTGCGCACGCGGACTCGATTGGCCGCCGGGGTTGGGCGCGGGCGGTGCGGTCTGGGCGCAAGCGGATGACGGGCGAGCCAATGCAAGGCCCGTGAGGGCCACCGCCAGCACCAGGCATGCCGTGCGGTGGCGGCAGTCGATCGATCGGACGGGGTTCATGCGATGTTGCCTACGGATCCAAGGCCGTCGCGGATGCGCCGCGCCGGGTCGGGCATGGTGGTTCGAAGGAGAAGGGATTCCGGCGCCAGATCGATGGTGGTCGGCACCAGCTCGGCCGGCAGGAGCACGGTGTCGCCCGCGCGCAGGTGGATGGGGCGATGCCCCTCGGATTCCATCACGGCCTCGCCGCGCATCAGCATCAGCACCACGGGTGCGTGGTCGGTGACGCATCCCATCGGCGCCGCATCGCCCGAGGGCGATGCCTCGATCGCCTCGATCTCGAAGTACTCGTTGGCGCACAGCACCGCGGCGCGGAGGCCATCGCTCCATGCGGCGCTGCTGCGCGCGACGCTCGTGATGGGCCGCTCCGGCAGCCGTTGTGCGGCGCCGAAGAGGATGCATGCCATCGCCTGCTCCACATGGAGCGGACGCGCGGGGTCGTTGCGGTTCCAGTCGAAGACGCGGAACGTGGTATCGCTCGGGGTCTGCACCTCGGCCACCAGCACCCCGGCGCCCAGCGCGTGGCACAGCCCGCTCTCGAGCGGGATGCAGTCGCCGGCGGAGACCGTCTCGCGATGCAGCAGCTCGACCACCGTGCCTTCCTCGATGGCGCGGCGGAACCGCTCGGGCGAGACGTGCTC
>CAMBSR010000027.1 GCA_945870475.1 Phycisphaera mikurensis NBRC 102666 | reverse complement strand
GGGCGTCTTCCCGCACGCCGAGCGCGCCGCGCTCGAGACGATCGCCCTCCCGATCTACGGCGAGATGACCGAAGCCCAGCGCCACTGGGTTGCCGAGAGCGTGGTCGAGGCAGTCAAGAAGCTGGCCTGAGCGCGTTTGGCGTTCGAACGCACGCTTCGTTGCGACGGTTGACGTTCCACCGCACCCTCCGCTGCGCGCGGGACCCCTGTCCCGCGGACGGCCTCGCTCCACCCGGCTGCGCTCGGCCTCGACGACAACCGCTCGTCCGGGCGGCACCCGGGAGTACTCACAAGTCATGCTGCCGGACTTCGCGGTTGGCGACGCCTCGGGCCAGGGGTCCCGTGCTCGCTGCGGGTGCTCGCAAGCGTGACATTCACACAGCATGCATGCACGCGCAACATGAAAATCAAGCGCGGCGGTGAGGCCATTGCCGAACCGACGCCATTGGAGCGCCACGTGCCTGGCCCCCCCGCCGGAGGGGCAGTGGCGGCGCCATGCCGCCCGCCCCGCAAGGCGATGGGGCCAGTACGCGGGCGCGAGTGGAACGGAGCTTCGCGTCGTCGCCCCACCGCCCGCCCCGCAAGGCGACGGGGCCAGCACGCAGGCGTCACAAAAACGTCGCCCCGCAACGCGAACGGGCCGCGCACCTCTCGATGCGCGGCCCGTCGGATTCACTGCGAAGCGTCGCTGACGATCACTCGTCGGCGGCCGGCGCCGCGGACTCGTCGCGCAGGCGCGCCTCGTCCATGGTGCGCTGGGCGGCTTCCGCGTTCTTCATCTGCTCGTCGGTGAGCTCGTCGTTGCGGACGATGAGCGCACGGAGCATCTTCTCGCTGAGACGGCAGTCACGCTCGATCTCCTTCACCTTGCGGGTGTCCGCGGTGAAGCGCGAGAGGAAGTACACGCCGCGCTTGTTGCCCTTCACGTCGTAGGAGAGGCGACGCTCGTCCCACTTGATCAGGCTGTGCAGCGTGGCCTCGCCCTTGGAGAGGCACTCCTTGATGTGGTCCATCGCCGCGTTCATGTCGGCGGACGCGGACTGCGGGAAGAGGAACATCGCCTCGTACTTTCCGGTTCGGGTCTCGATAGTGCTCATGTGGTTTCCTTGCTGTTGTTGCTGTCGATGGCCGCGCCACGCGTGGCCTTGGTGTTGAAACGGTTCATGGCCTCCTGCAGTCCCTTGGTCGCCCACACCTCGGCCGCCTGCGCGGATTCGGTGAGTGACGAGTCCACCAGCGGCTGCTGGTCGGACGAGAACTTCCCGAGCACGTAGTCGGACTGCCGCACGCGTCCCGGCGGATCGATTCCGATCCGCAGGCGCGCCCAGTAGTTCGACCCGAGCTTCAGGCCGATGTCGCTGAGCCCGTTGTGCCCTCCGCTGGAGCCGTCCGGCCGGAGCCGGATGGAGCCGCAGGGGAGGGCCAGGTCATCGACGATCACGAGGAGGTCCTTCGACGCCTCGATCTTGAAGAACTGCAGTGCCTCCAGGACCGAGCGGCCCGAGAGGTTCATGAACGTCATCGGCTTGAGAAGCATGCACTTCTCTCCGCCGATCTCCGCGTCGATGGCCAGTGCGGCGAACTTGGACTTCGGCGTCGCGCCGGGCGCGAAGCGCCTGGCAAGACGGTCGACCACGTCGAAACCCACGTTGTGGCGGGTTCCTGCGTATTCGGGTCCGGGGTTTCCAAGTCCGACGATGAGCTTCATTTCGTGCTCTCTGGCATCCCTGCGGAGCGCTCATGCCGCCAGCGGCAACGAGCCGCCGACGCCTGCGCCCTTCAGTCCCGCGATCACTTCTTCGCGGCGCCGCCTTCTTCCTTCTTGGCGGTGAGGACTTCCGGTGCGGCGCCGGCAGCGGGTGCTGCGGCTTCGCCTGCGGCGGCCTCTTCCTTCATGATCTGGATGCGCAGGATGGTCTCTTCCTTGCCGGCCACCGGGGTGACGCCGGCCGGGAGCTTGAGCATGCCCACCGTGAGGGCCTCGCCCGCGAGCTGCGAGAGATCGGTCTTGATCTCCTCGGGGATGTCTCGCACCTTGCAGGACAGCTCGATGTCGGGCATGTCGTACACGATGATGGCGCCGGGCTTCTTGGCCGCCTCGGGCTGGCCGACGAAGCTCAGGTGCACCTTGACCGTCACGACCTCGTCGAGGTTCACGCGGGCAAGGTCCATGTGGATCACGTTGTCGCCGAGGTAGCCGAACTGGAGGTCCTTCACCAGGACCGTGTCGGTGGCGCCGTCCTCGAACTTGAGGGCCAGCACGTGCGCGCCCTTCTTGAGGGCGTAGAGCGTGGCGTGCTCGTTGAGGCTGATCGGCATCGGCTCGCTGCCGTGGCCGTAGACGTTTGCGGGCAGTTCGCCTGCCGCGCGAAGGCGACGCGTGTAGCGCGTGCCGAGCTTGTCGCGCTTCTTCGCGACGAGAACCGGGGTCTCCTTGGACATTGTTGTATGTCTCCTTTCGGGGGGTTGGAGTTGGTTGCGGTTGCTGAAAGTGACGTGCGCCCGAACGACCGGGCGCCTCTGTTTCTCGGAAACCTGTCAGCGTTTCGCGCTGATGCCCTCGCGGAACATGGCGCTGACGCTCTGGTCATGGTGAATGCGGTGGACCGCCTCTCCGAGGAGGCGTGCCACCGAGCGGATCTCGAGCTTGCCCTCGAGGGGCTTCAGCCGATCTCCGCCGGGGATCGTGTCGGTGACGGTGACGCGGGTGATCTCGGGCACCAGCAGGCGGTTGAACGCCTGGCCCACGAGCACCGCGTGGGTGCATGCGCATTCGCATGCCGTGGCGCCTTCCTCCATGACCACCTTGGCGGCCTCGGAGACGGTGCCCGCGGTCGAGATCATGTCGTCGAACATGAGGACGCGGCGGCCCTTGACGTCGCCGATGAGGTTCTTGATGACCACCTTGGAGCCCGACTGGCGGCGCTTGTCGATGATGGCCATGTCGTAGCCGAGGACGCTGGCGAACATGTTCGCCACCTTGACGTTGCCGATGTCCGGGCTCACCACCACGCACTCGCCGAGTTCCTCGCGGCGCTGCTGGTAGTACTCCACCAGCACGGGCGACGCGGTCAGGTGATCCACCGGGATGTCGAAGAAACCCTGGATCTGCGCGGCGTGCAGGTCCACGCAGATCACGCGGTCGCAGCCGGCCTCGGTGATGAGGTTGGCGCAGAGCTTGGCGGTGATCGGCACGCGTCCCTCGTCCTTGCGGTCCTGGCGCGCGTAGCCGAAGTAGGGGATGACCGCGGTGATGCGCTTGGCGCTCGCGCGGCGCAGGCAGTCGATGAAGACCAGGAGCTCCATCAGGCTGTCGTTGACCGGGAAGCTGGTGCTGGCCACCACGAAGCAGTCGCGGCCGCGCACGTCCTCGAAGAGCTTGACCAGCAGCTCGCCGTCGGGGAACTGCACCGTTTCGGCCTTGCCGAGCGGGATCTCGATGTGCTCGCACATCAGGTTCGCCAGGTGCATGCCGCTTCGCGCCGCGAAGATCTTGAGATGGTCTCGGTCAAGCTGGCTCATGCCCGTACTCCGGTTGCGGGTGCGGAACGGCCTTCGAGGATGCGGCTCACTTCGGCGAGCTGCTCCGGGGTGTTGACGCTGAGGACATCCTCCGCCGGCACGGCATCCACCACGCTGACGCGCTTGCCGTCGCGGAGGAGGAGCTCGAAGACGTCGGTGATGTAGTACTCGCCGCTCGCGTTCTGGTTGGTCACGCGGGTCAGCGCATCGAAGAGGTCCGCGGTGCGGAAGCAGTAGTACGAGGGGTTGACCTCGTTGATCACCAGCTGCGCGGGGGTGGCGTCCTTCTGCTCGACGATGCGCGCGAAATTGCCGTGCGAATCGCGCTCGATGCGGCCGTAGCCCTGCGGATCGGGGATCACCGCGGTGGCAAGCGTGGCACTTGCGCCGGTGGAGCGGTGCGTGTCCAGGAGCACCTGCAGCGTGTGCGGGCGGATGAGCGGGCCGTCGCCGCAGAGGACGAGCGTTTCCTCGCCCAGGGCGCCGCGCTCGAAGAGCGGGCGGGCCATGTCCACCGCGTGCCCGGTGCCGAGCTGGGGCATCTGCATGACGAACTCGGTGTTCGCGTGGCCGGCGAAGTGCGCGCGCACCACGTCGGCGCCGTGGCCGATGACGAGCACCACGGGCGAGCAGCCCACGGCGCGCGCCGCGTCCACCACCGACTCCACCATCGGGCGGCCGGCGGCGGGGTGCATGACCTTCGGCAGGTCGCTCTTCATGCGCGTGCCCTTGCCGGCGGCCAGGATGATCACGCTGCGGGTGTAGCTGTTGGGACTGGTGTTCGTGCTCATCGGTGGGTTCCGTTCACCATCGACTGAGCTTTGAAGCTGGCCCGCTAGGATTCGAACCTAGACAAGCAGGACCAAAACCTGCTGTGCTACCGTTACACCACGGGCCAGTAGCGAAGTCGATGGTAGGTGGGTGTTCGTCGTGCGCGGGGCGCGTCTCCAGGGGTTCATCAGTCCTTCGCCGAGCCCGGTGGGGCGCAGCGAGCCATCGTTCTGGCGCGGACCGGGATCACCCTGGCCGCGGCACTCTCGAGGCTGGAGCAGGCGGTCATGCCGCAGTGCCTGCACCATGCGGCGCCTGGTTCTTCCAGTCGCCGACGGCCCATGTTGAGAGAAGGGAAAGTGTAACGGGAAGGGCGGTTTGGGGGAAGCGACCGGCCTGTTTCCTCGGGCGAATCCGCCGTTGGCACCCGCGTTCCCCGGCCTATCCTCCACGGCATGTCGACGCTTGTTTCTTCCAACCCAGCCACCGGCGCCGCGGTCGGCTCCGTGCAGGCTGCCAGCCCCGCTGATATCGGACACGCGGTGGCCCGCGCCCGTGCCGCGCAGCCCGCGTGGGCCGCGCTGACCCTGGAAGCCCGCGCCACCATGGTTCGCGCCGCGGCCGAGGACCTGAAATCCGCCGCCAGCCGCATCGGCGAACTCGCCACGCTCGAGATGGGCAAGCCCATCGCCGAAGGCCGTGGCGAGGCCAGCCACTGTGCCAACTCGCTCGCCGAGGACGTGGACGAGATCGTCGACGCGCTGCGCACCGAGATCCTGGAAGACAAGCGCACGCGCACGGAACTCCACCACGATGCCTTCGGTGTCTGCGTGGCCATCACGCCGTGGAACTTCCCGGTGCTCATGCCGCACCAGAGCGTGCTGCCTGCGCTCGTTGCGGGCAACACCGTCATCCTGAAGCCGAGCGAGGAGACGCCGCTCTGCGCCGACCTCTGGGCGCACACGCTGGCCAAGCACCTGCCCGCCGACGTGCTCCAGGTGGTTCACGGGGCAGGCGATGCGGGCCGCGCGCTGGTGCTTGCCGACGTCGACCTCATCGTCTTCACCGGAAGCCGCGCCACCGGCATCCGCATCATGCAGGACGCGGCCGCCGGCCTGAAGCGCGTGATCCTCGAGCTTGGCGGCAAGGATCCGCTGGTGGTGCTGGGCGACGCCGATCTTGACGCCGCCGCCGCATTTGCCGTGCGAAACAGCTTCCGCAACGCCGGCCAGGTGTGCGTGAGCACCGAGCGCATCTACGTCCACCGCGACGTGCAGGATGCGTTTGTCGACCGCGTCCTCGAGCGCACCAAGGCACTGGTGCAGGGTGACGGTTCCACCGCCGGCGTGCAGGTTGGCCCGATGGTGAACGCACGCCAGAAGGAGAAGGTGGTGTCGCAGATCGAATCCGCGCGCCGCGCCGGCGCGCGCGTCCTGGCCGGCGGCAACGACGCCCCGGGCAACTTCGTGCAGCCCACCGTCCTCGTGGGCCTCGACCACTCCATGGCCATCATGCGCGAGGAGACCTTCGGCCCCGTGGCATGCATCATGCCCTTCGGTTCCGACGAAGAGGCCGTGCGCCTAGCGAACGATTCACCCTACGGCCTCGGCGCCGCGGTCTTCGGTGAAGCGGCGCACGCCGAGGGCGTGGCGCGGCAGCTCACCGCGGGCATGATCGGCATCAACCAGGGATGCGGCGGCGCGCAGGGAACCCCGTGGGTCGGCGCGCGCCATTCGGGCTATGGATTCCACAGCGGCAAGGCAGGGCACCGCCAGTTCGCACAGGTGCGCGCCGTGAGCCGTCCGCGCTGAATACCACGCCTCCGACGATCCACGCATGACCTCCCCGCGGCCAGATCATCCTCGCACCGTGCCTCAGCCGGCCGTCACGTCGTCGGCCTGGCCCAGGATGAACCGGATGCGCACCTTCGCGCCCGCCTGCAGCGGCACCTTCGCGGCATGCGCCGCCACGCGGATGGTGTGGCGCGCCGGGGCACCCGCGTCCTGCGCAAGCAGGATGTCGCAGTCGAAGTACCGGTCGCCGTGGATCAGGACCTCGCGCGCGTTGACGATTTCCGCAGGATGCGTGCCGACGAATGGAAGCATGGGAAGGGAGGATAGGTGAGCCATGGCTCGGCCGATCTCCCCTGAACTGGTGCTGACGGGCTACCTGCGCGGGGCCTTCCCGATGTGCGAGCCCGAAACGGGCCGCATCGAGTGGTTCACGTGCGATCCGCGCGCGGTGGTGCCGCTCGACGACCGATTCCGCGTCTCGCGTTCGCTCGAGCGCGTGGTGCGCTCGGGGCGCTTCGAGATCCGCACGGACACGGCCTTCGCGAAGGTGATCAGCTGCTGCGCCCGCGATCGCAGCGAGGAGAACCGCAACTGGATCGGCCCGGACATCATCCGGACTTACTGCGAACTGCACGAAATGGGCTTCGCGCACTCGGTGGAGGCGTGGCGCGACGGGCAGCTCGTGGGCGGCCTCTACGGCGTGGCGCTCAAGGGCGCGTTCTTCGGCGAGAGCATGTTCAGCGTGCCCGGCCCCGGCACGGATGCCAGCAAGGTGTGCCTGGTGCACTTGGTGAATCGGCTGCGGCGCGGCGGCTTCATCGTCTGCGACAGCCAGTATGCCAATGAACACATGACCCGCTTCGGGGTCTATGAGCTCCCGGCCAAGGACTACCTGTCACTGCTCGAGGACGCGGTCGAGACGGACGCCCGCTGGGACGTCGACGGCGACCCGCTGCAGGGTCGTTGAAGTTTGGGACGTTGAAGTCCGAGACCCTGACCGCATCGCACCTGCGCGCGTGATCTGCGCACGCACATTTCCCCGAACGCCGAACGTCACCGCGCGTGGCACCATCGTCACATCCACGCGCCGGAGGGCACGGGCCGCGGAGGCGGCGTCTCGGATGTTGGTCTGCGCGAGCGTCATTGGGTTCCGAAGCATATCCCTGTCCGCAGGGCAGTCAATAGTTGATCCCGCAAGTTGCGATGGCGGAATGATTTACGGCCACATCCTGTGCGCAACGCTGCAGAAACGACTGTTATCAGACATTAAACAGGAAGTGGGCCACGTCGCCGTCGGCCATGACGTACGCCTTGCCTTCGGCGCGCATGCGCCCGGCTTCGCGGATCGCCTTCTCGTTCTTGTGCTTTTCCAGGTCCGACACCGAGTAGATCTCCGCGCGGATGAAGCCGCGCTCGAAGTCGGTGTGGATCACGCCGGCGGCCTGCGGGGCAGTGGCGCCCTTCAGGATGGTCCAGGCGCGGATCTCCTTGGGGCCGGCGGTGAAGTAGCTCTGCAGGCCCAGCAGGTCATACGCCGCGCGCGCCACGGAGTGGAGGGCGGGTTCGTTCATCCCGAGGGCGGCGAGCATCTCGTTGCGGTCGGCCTCGGTCAGCTCGGCCAGCTCGCTCTCGATCTTGGCGCAGACCACTACCACTTTGCCACCGTTGGCCGTGGCATAGTCGCGCACCTTCTTGACGAGGGGGCCCTGGCCGGTGGGGTCCTTGTCGTCGACGTTGGCCACGAAGAGCACCGGCTTGGCGGTGATCATTCCCAGGGAACGCAGGATCTTGCGCTCTTCCTCGTCCAGCTGCAGGCTGCGGATGGGGTTTCCTGCATCCAGGCAGGCCTTGCACTTCTGCAGGACGGCCACCTTGGCGATGGATTCCTTGTCGCCGCTGCGGGCGGTGCGGATGGCCTTGTCCAGGATGTTCTCCACCACCTGCATGTCGGCCAGCATGAGCTCGGTCTCGATGGTGCCGATGTCCCGGATCGGGTCCACCGAGCCCTCGACGTGCATGATGTCCGGGTCCTCGAAGCAGCGGACCACGTGGAGGACGGCGTCCACCTCGCGGATGTGGCTCAGGAACTTGTTGCCCAGGCCTTCGCCCTCGCTGGCGCCGCGGACGATGCCGGCGATGTCCACCAGCCGGATGATGGCGGCGATGATCTTCTGGCTCTGGATGAACTCCTGGAGCGTGGCCAGCCGGGAGTCCGGCACGGTGATCACGCCGACGTTCGGCTCGATGGTGCAGAAGGGGTAGTTGGCCGCCTCGATCCCCGCCGCCGTGAGGGCGTTGAAGAGCGTGCTCTTTCCGACGTTCGGGAGACCGACGATTCCTGCTTCCATAGGGGGAGGAATGGTACGCTTTGTCGGTCAGGACGTCCCGCCCCGCGGGACCCGCGGCGGCAGGATGCTGCGCGGAACATTCTCGACCCGGCGCCCCTTCGGCCCGGTCACTCGGCCCCCTCGGTCAGGACGACCTTTGGCCTCGGAATCGGATCGCCCATCCCCATTGCGCAGCACCTCGATGTTCGAGCGACGGATGCTCGTCGTCGGCGCGGTGCTCGTGGTGGCCATGGGCACGATGGCGACGCGGCTCTTCAGCCTCACGGTGGTCTCCGGAAGCGAGCAGCGCGCCCTGGCGCAGAGCCGGCTCGACCGCAGCTCGCTGCTCCCCACGGTGCGCGGCGCCATCACGGACCGCAAGGGCCGCGTGCTTGCCGAGAGCGTCCCGAGCTACGACCTGGCCGTCTTCTACCCCGCCATCAACGGAACGTGGGCGAGTACGCGCGCGATCGCCGCGGCGAAGAAGGAAGCCGGACGCGCCGCATGGAACAAGCTCGGCCCCGCCGATCGCGAGGAGCGGGTCGCTGCGCAGCATCGCGCGTTGCAGGCCGAGCTTGATGCGGTGATCACGGAAGCCACCGCGGCCACGGGCCTGCCGGCCGCGGAATTCGCCGCGCGCATGGGCGAGGTGCGCACGCAGGTCGAGAAGAAGGCGAACGCCGTGTGGGAGGCGCGCCTGGAGATCGAGCGCGCCAAGTACGGCGAGGACGCGGAGGGGCAGTTCACGGTGCGCCCCATCGCCGAGCAGAGCGAGGCGCACGTGGTGGCCTCGCAGTTGCCCGCAAAGGCCGCTTTTGCGCTGCGAAAGCTGGCAGATGCGCATCCCGGCATCATCGAGGTGCAGGACAGCACGCGGCGCATCTACCCGTGGGCTTCGGCGCGCATCGACCTCGACCGACGTTCCATGCCGCGCCCGCTGCGTGGCCCGACGCTCTCGCTCGAGGTGCAGGGCATCGCGGACCACCTGGTAGGCGATGTGCGCGAGGAGGTGTGGCGCGAGGACCTGGAGCGACGCCCGTTCCGTGCGTTGGGCGCCGCCGGCGATGTCACCGTGGATCTCGGCGGCTACCGCCCCGGCCGCGACATGATCGGCAGCCGTGGCATCGAGCGCACCTACGAGGACTTCCTGCGCGGCGAGCGCGGGCGCATCGTGCAGCGCCTCGACACCGGCGACACGGCGCGCACCGAGCCCGCGCGCGGCGGTGACCTGCAGCTCACGCTCGACATTGCGCTGCAGGCGCGCGTGCAGGCGCTCTTCATGCCCGAGGTAGGCCTGGCGCGCGCGCAGCAGTGGCACTACGGTTGGCAGAACAACGGCGATCCGAAGACGATGCCGCTCGACTACCTCGCCCCTCTCAACGGCGCGGCGGTGGTGGTGGAAGTGGACACCGGCGAGATCCTCTCGATGGTGTCGTGGCCGTCCATCTCCGCCGGCGATGCGATGGACGCTCCCGAGCGCCTGGCGCGGGCGCCCGCAGTGAACCGCGCGATCGATGCGCCGTATCCGCCGGGGTCGATCATCAAGCCCATCGTGTACGTCAGCGCGGTGCGTTCGGGCGCCATCTCGCCGGACGAGGAAATCGCCTGCAACGGGCACTTCTTCGGGGCGGACGTGGCGTACGGGCGCTGCTGGATCTACCGGCCGCAGTACAAGTTCCTGACGCACAGCACGCAGATCGCCGGCCCGCTGAACGTGGAGGCGGCCATCAGCCGCAGCTGCAACATCTACTTCTACACGCTTGCGCAGCGCATGGGGCTGGCGTCGCTCACCGACTGGTACCGGAGCTTCGGCCTCGGGCAGAAGCTCGACATCGGCATCGCGCGCCGCGAGGTGCAGCGTGACGATGCGGGCAATGCGATCGGCGAGCGGCTCGTCGGCGAGCATCCCGGCATCCTGCCGTCGGCGGAGGCCATCGCGCAGATCGAGGCGCGCGGCGATCGCATCGTGCCGGTGATCGCGGGCATCGGGCAGGGGCCGATCGCGTGGACGCCGCTCCAGGCGGCCAACGCGTACGCCACGCTCGCGCGCGGTGGCGTGATTCGTGACGCGGACCTCCTGCGCACGCGCGTGCCCGGGCGCACGCAGCGCCGCGGCGGCGACCTGCGGCTCGATCCGCGCAGCTGCGACCGCGCGCTCGAGGGCCTGCGACAGGCGGTGGAGGATGCGCACGGCACGGGCCACCACGTGGTGATGCAGGACGGGCGCAAGGAAGCCATCATCAACGCGCCCGGCGTGGTGGTGTGGGCGAAGACCGGCACCGCGCAGGCGCCGCCCCTGAAGGTGGACGCCGATGGCGACGGCACGCCGGAGCGCGTCATCAAGGAGCTCGACCACGGCTGGTTCGTGGGCCTGGTGGGAGATGCAAAGGAAAACAGGCCGCGCTACGCCGTGGCCGTGTTCCTGGAGGACGGCGGCTCGGGCGGCAAGAGCGCGGGGCCGATCGCCAACCAGGTGATCCACGCGCTCATCGAGGAGGGGTACCTCGACGGCGATCCGCGCTCGCGTCCGGAGCGCAAGGCCGCGCAGCCGACCGGCGAAGGCGAAGTGGAACCCACGGGAGGCGCCGGATGAGCATCCTGGTGGACAACTCGCTTGCCCGCGGACTGCGCCGCGAGCGCGCCACGGACACGCGCACGGCCGCGCGCGTCTGGTCGCACTGGGCGTGGTTGCCGGTGGCGGCGGCGCTCGGACTCAGCCTGGTGGGCATTGCGGCCATCGCCACCACCGAGCCGGCGCTCGCGCAGCGGCAGTTCGGGTTCCTGATCGTCGGCATGCTGATGGCGTCCTTCGTGGGCGCGCAGCACTGGCGCTGGATGCGGCGCTGGGCGTGGTTCATGTTCGCGGTGAACGCGGCGTTCCTGGTGTTCATCCTGGTGCCGTTCGTGCCGGACTCGATCGTGCGCCCGCGCAACGGTGCGCGGCGCTGGATCAACCTGGGAAGCCTCGATTTCCAGCCCAGTGAGCTCATCAAGCTCACCTGGGTGCTGGCCATGGCCGCGTGGATGCGCACCACCGCCACCGTGAAGCGGCTCGACGGCGTGCTGGCCACCATCATCGTGACGCTCATCCCGGTGGGCCTCATCATGCTGCAGCCGGATCTTGACAGCGCGCTCCTCTTCGGGCCGGCGCTCCTCGTGATGCTGCTGGCGGCGGGCGCGCGCGTCAGGCACCTGGCGATCATTGCGTGCACGGTGCTGGTGCTCGCGCCGTGCAGCTACCCGGTGCTCAAGAAGCACCAGCGTGACCGCATCGACGCGCTCATCGCGCAGGTCATCGGTGACACGCGCATCAACGACGGCATCGGCTTCCAGTCGAACCGCGCGGTGACGCTTGCCGCCGCGGGCGGCCTGGCGGGGGCAGGGAAGGAGGAGGCGGGGACGCTCATCCACTTCAACCGCCTCCCCGAGGAACACACCGACATGATCTTTGCGGTGATCACCTGCCGCTGGGGGTTCATGGGCGGGATGGCAGTGTGGCTCCTGGCCGCCGCCTACGCGTTCGGCGCGTTCATGGTGGGGCTCCGCGCCGGCACCATGTTCGGGCGGCTGGTGGCGGTGGGCATCGGCTCCATGGTGTTCCTGCAGCTCCTGGTCAACAGCGCGATGACCATCGGGCTGCTGCCGGTCACCGGGATGACGCTCCCCTTCGTGAGCTACGGCGGCTCCAGCCTGGTGTGCCTCTGGGTGACCACGGCGGTGCTTTTCGCGGTGGCCAGCCGTCGCAGCCGTGGATTCGATCTTGACGCGTGACGTGGACGCGTAGAGTGGTCGGTCTGCGTTCCCCCCGATTTCCGCGAAGTTCCCTCCAATGACAGACGTTCCCCCGATTCCTCCCATTCCCGAAGCAGTCACCGTCGCGCTCGCCGGCATGGGCATCGAGCTCGAGCCCGGCGACGCCGAGCGCCTGCGCGGGTACCTGGAGGCACTGCGCGCCGCGAACGAGCGGTTCAACCTCACCGCCATCACCGACCCCGCGGAGATGTGGGTGCGCCATATTCAGGACAGCCTCACGCTGGTGCCGTTCCTCGCGAGCGCCGAGACGAAGCTGGTGATCGACGTGGGGACCGGCGGCGGGCTGCCCGGCATCCCGCTGGCGATCGTGATGCCGGAGATCCGGATGACGCTGCTGGAAGCCACCGGCAAGAAGGCCGCGTTCCTCGAGGAGACCGTCACGGCGCTCGGCATCACCAATGCGCGCGTCGTGAACGAGCGCGCCGAGACCGCCGGCCAGGACCACCACGAGCATCGCGCGCACTACGACGCCGTGGTGGCGCGTGCCGTTGCCAAGATCAACACGCTGTCCGAGCTCACCGTGCCGTTGGCGCGCGACGGCGGCAGCATCCTCTACATCAAGGGCGCGCAGGCCGAGGCCGAGGTGGCCGAGGCCAAGCAGGCGCTCTACATGCTGCACACGCACGTGGTGGACCTCCACAAGACCGCCACCGGCACGGTGGTGGTGCTCGAGAAGACTCGCACCACGCCGCGCAGCTATCCGCGGCTCCCGGGCGAACCGAAGCGCAAGCCGCTCCACTGATACGCGCATGAGGGATGAAGTTCCGTGACCCTTGCACTTGATGTCCTCCTTTCCGACACCGGCGCCATTGCGCGGCGGCTGTCGGGCTTCGAGGTCCGCCCGCAGCAGATGCTGATGGCGGGCGCGGTGGAGCGCGCGTTCGAGGAGCGGCAGCGCCTCTTCGTGGAAGCGGGCACGGGCGTCGGCAAGAGCTTCGCGTACCTGCTGCCGGCCATCCGGCGGATCGTCGAGCGCGGCGAGCGCGTGGTGGTGGCCACCAACACCATCAGCCTGCAGGAGCAGCTCATCGAGAAGGACATCCCGCTCCTGAATGCGGTGATTCCCGAGGAGTTCAGCGCGGTGCTCGTGAAGGGCCGCGGCAACTACGTGAGCCTGCGGCGCCTGAAGCTCGCCAGCGAGCGCGAGGGTCGCCTCTTCAGCCACGACGACGACCGCAACGACCTGCACCGCGTGGAGAAGTGGGCGTACCACACCGAGGACGGCTCGCTGGCCACGCTGCCGCAGCTGCCGCGCGGCGAGGTGTGGGACCAGGTGCAGAGCGATGCCCACAACTGCATGGGCCGCCGCTGCCCCACGTTCGACAAGTGCTTCTACCAGGCGGCGCGCCGGCGCATGGAGAACGGGCAGCTCCTCATCACGAACCACGCGCTGTTCTTCGCGGATCTCGCGATGCGCTCGCGCGCGGGCACGTCCGGCGGCGTGCTGCCCGCGTACCACCACGTGATCCTCGACGAGGCGCACGAGATCGAGGACGTGGCCGCGGAGAACTTCGGCATTCGCCTTTCGGAAAGCGGCGTCCGCCACCTGCTGCGCACGCTGTTCCAGACCGGCACGGGCCGCGGCTACCTGAGCGCCATGCGCTCGGACGATTCCGTCGAGGGCGCCATCGAGGACGCCATCCGCTGCGTGCGTGACTGCGAGAGCGCCGCGGACCGGCAGTTCGACGCGCTCTGGCGCTGGAACGAGGAGCATGGCGAGAGCTCCGGTCGCATGCGCACCAAGGACGCGGTGAAGGACCACCTGAGCGCGCCGATGCTGCAGCTCGCCGCCACGCTCCGCATGCTGCGCGACCGCATCACGGCGGAGGCCGACCAGTTCGAGCTGAATTCCTACGCCGCGCGTGCGGAGGCGCATGCCACCGGTGCGCGCGACCTCCTGGCGCAGGCGCTCGCGGGCTGCGTCTACTGGGTGGAGACCGGCAAGAAGCGCCGCGGCGGCGAGCGGCCGAACATCACCGTGGTGTGCGCGGCGGTGGACGTGGGGCCCATCCTGCGCGAGCACCTCTTTGCGCAGGACAAGGGCGTGGTGCTCACGAGCGCGACGCTTGCCACGGGGCAGGGCGACTTCCGCCACTCGGCCATCCGCCTTGGTTGCGACGATCCGCAGACCATGCAGCTCGGCAGCCCGTTCGACTACCAGAAGCTGGTGCAGTTCATCGTGGACCGCACCATGCCCGAGCCCACGCACCCGGAGTACGAGGACGAGCTCGCCGCGCGCGTCCTGCACCACGTGCGCGAGACCGATGGCGGCGCGTTCGTCCTGTTCACCAGCTTCCGCACGTTGGATGCCGTGGCCGAGCGCATCATCGACACGCTGGTGGAGGACGGCCACCCGATGCACATCCAGGGCACGGGCGTGCCGCGCAACACGCTGATCGAG
>CAMBSR010000026.1 GCA_945870475.1 Phycisphaera mikurensis NBRC 102666 | reverse complement strand
CATGGCGCGCACGGGTGCTCCTGCCTCGCCGCTTCCGGCACCCACGGCGAGCGCTCCGGTCGGCACCAACGTCTCCAGCGCGATTCCCGAGGAGCCCCTCGGCGCGCACCAGCCCGCGACCGGTGCAGCCACCGCAAGCCCGGCCGCAGCCCCAACCGCGCCGCTTCCCGCGCAGATTGCCTCCGCGTCGCGCCTGCCGGCGAGTAACGGCATCGTCGACATCGCCGACGACGCGCCGCTCGAACAGCTTTCGGGCATCACGGCCATCCGTGCGATCGAGGTCGCCACGAGCAACTCTGCGGGCCGCCCCAACCGCCTGCGCATCACCGATGCACAGGGCCGGACCTTCGAGATGCGCGCCGAGGAGTTCCGGCGTGCCGTGAACTACGCGGCCGAGGGCCAGCCCGCCCCCAAGCAGCGCATCAACAGCAGCCACCTGAGCAGCGCCGCCGTCCGCGGCACCGAGGTGGTCTTCGTGGGTCAGGGCTACGGCCACGGCGTGGGCATGTGCCAGTTCGGCGCAGAGTCCAAGGCGCTGGCTGGGCTGAAGGCGCCGGCCATCCTGGGCATCTACTATCCCGGTGCGGCCGTCGTCCGCGCGTACTGACGCGCCGGCGGGGCCGCGGAGCCCGCCATGTTCACCGGAATCATCGAGCACCAAGGTCGCGTCGCCGCACTCCGCCCGGAGCCGTGGGGCATGCGCCTCGAGATCGACACCTGCGGCTGGGGGCACGCGCCTTCCGACGGCGACTCCATCGCCGTGAACGGCTGCTGCCTCACCGTGGTGGGTACGCCCGCCGCCGGCGCGCCGCTCCGCTTCGACGTGATCCCGCAGACCCTCTCGCTCACCACCACCGGTGCGCTGCGCGTGGGCGACGAGGTGAACCTCGAGCACGCGGCCACCGCATCGACGCTCCTGGGCGGCCACCTTGTCCAGGGCCACGTGGACGCCATCGGCGAGGTGCTCTCGGTCTCCACCGCCGCCGGCGAGTGGCGGACGCGGATCGCCGCGCCGACGGCCGTCATGGAACACCTCACCGAGCGCGGCAGCATCTCGGTGGACGGCGTCAGCCTGACGCTTGCCGCCGTGGGCGATGGATGGTTCGAGGTGACCCTGATTCCCGCCACGCTTGCCAAGACCACGCTGCGTGTGCGCGCGGCCGGCAGCCGCCTCAACCTGGAGGCGGATTGCCTGGCGAAGATGGTCGCGGAGCGGGTGAAGCAAGCGATGGCGGCGGCCGCGAAACGCCCATGACGCGCGCGATCAGCCCCTCGGGAAACGTGCCCAGCCGCTCGAGCAGCCGCTCGCGGCTCTGGATCTCGAACGTGCGCGACTGCGCGATGCGCGACTCCGTCTCCGTCAGTTCGCGCTGGAGCGCGAGGAACGCCCCGTCCGCGCGCAGGGTGGGGTAACGCTCCGCCAGGATCCCGAACACGCCCGGCGACGCCGCCCCTGCGCGCAGTTCCGCCATGGCGCGCTGCACCGCGGCCTCGTGCGCAGCGCCGCCGCGCGTGACCGCCACCAGGTTGGGGATGAGGTCGGCGCGCCGCTTCAGCTCCACGTCCATGAGCGATGCAGCGCGCTCCCAGCGGGTGCGTACGCGCACGGCGCCGTTACGGACGATGAATGCCCACATGCCGCCCACCACCAGCAGCCAGAGGGCCAGGTTGGCGGATGCCAGCACGATGGAGCCGGTGCGCTCGTCCACGCCGTCGATCGGCAGCCGCACGGCGGTGGCAAGCGCCATGCCCGCGCCACCGGCGCACGCCGTGCCGAGCACCAGCCCCAGCCACGCCAGCACCCGCGCCGTGATGGCGTGCGAGCGCTCGCCGGCGAGCGAGATCATGAAGATGCCTTCGTCCGCGCCGGAACCGATCTCGAGTGCCAGGCCATCGAATCGCACGCGGGCGTTGCCGATGACCCATGCGGTGTAGCCCACCGGCACCGCGCTCTCGGAGAAGGTGCGCCGCCCGGTGCTGCCGGCCACCACGCGGTCGGGGGCCTGCGTGTGGTACAGCGCGTCGCCGCGCGTGGCCGAGCGCGCGAAGGTGCCGACGGGCGTCCACGAGGCGCCCAGTGAGCGAACGATGATGGCGCCGGTCGCGTCGCGCAGGCGCAGGTCGCTGCTTTCGCCGCCCGAGGCGACGACGTCGCTTCCGTGCACCACGCGGGTCTGCGTGCGGCCCTTGGAGTCCTTGTAGGTCTGCGTGCGGCGCCAGTGCTCGGAGACCGACCACACGTAATGGACGCACGGTAGGCCGCTCAGCGTGGCGATCATGGGATCGTCGTGCTCCACCTTGCCGGACGTCTCCACGAGGCCCACGAAGACGCCGCGTATCGGCGTGCTGGGGATGTCCTTCAGGAGCCGCGCGAACCGCGTCCTGCTCCACCAGAGCCAGAGGAAGAGCAGGGCCACGAACCATCCGAGCGCGAGCGCCGGCAGTGCGCCCTCGCCCGAGTCCCCCAGGAAACCCGCGCTCATGCCGTGCCTTCTCCGGCGGCGGAGCGCTCCACCACCAGCAGCGTGATGTCGTCGGCCTGGTGCACGCTGCCGAACTGCATGTCGATGCGGCGCGCCACCTGCTGCACGAACGCGGAGACATCCGGCGCGCTGCGCACCGCCATGAACTCGTCCAGGTATCGCTTGGTGGGAAGCCGCGCGTGGCGCGTGCCTTCCGGATCGCCGGGGAACGCCTGCTCGAAGCCGTCGGAGTGGAGGAGGAGGCGATCGCCGGGGCGAAGCTCGAGTTCCACGTCGCCGTAGGTCTCGTCCTCGAAGACGCCGAGCAGGCCACCGGGTGCCTCCACCAGTTCCATGGTGCCGTCGGCCCGCAGGATCACCGGATGCGGATGCCCCGCGGCGGAAAGCGTGGTCCGGCCGGTGGTGGTGTCGATCACGCAGTAGACGGCCGTCGCGAAGCGCGTGGTGCGTCCCTGGTGGGAAATCATGTCCGCATTGATGCGCGCCAGCGCCTCCGAGGGCGGCAGGATGCGGTACGTGCCGTTGCCCACTTCCTTGGCGGGGAGGCCTCGGCAGATGACCATCGTGAGGAGCGCGGCCGGCACGCCGTGGCCCACGGCATCGGCGATGAAGACGCCCAGGTGGCGCTCGTCGAGGCGGACCACGTCGTAGACATCGCCGGAGACGTAGCTCGCCGGACGCCAGAACGCGTCCACGCGGATGCCGCCCACCTCCGGGAAGGTGCGCGGCAGGAACTCGCGCTGCACCTGCGCCGCAAGCTGCAGCTCCTCCTGCATGCGCTGGATCTCGCCGCGCAGGCCGCCCGTGAACCGTGTCGCCACCGCCAGCTCGCGACCCAGGCGCTCGATCTCCTGTTGTCGGCCAAGCATGCCCCGCAGCACGGCGGAGACGGTGGCGTCGTCGGCATCGATCGATTCCACGGCGGCGCCCGCCACGTTGGCGCGGCGGCGGCCGGCGTCGTCGATGAGCATCAGCACGCCGACGCGTGCCTCCTCCGCCGCATCCAGCAGGTCGGAGAGACCGTGCGGCACATCGCGGGAATCCAGGAACATCACGACGGCAGAGATGCCTTCGAGCGATCCGAAGTCCGGCCCGAGCGTGCGTGCCTCCGCTTCCGAGCCGGTGCCGACGAGCACCGGCAGCGAGTCGGCAAGCGCCCGAGCGCGTTCCTCGCGGTGCGTCGTGGCCGTGACCGCGATGCGCACTGTGCGGTCCCCGGGGCGACCGCGGGGCTCCATCATCGCAGCGCCGCCTTGAGCGCCGGCGCGTCCAGGGCGATCTTCTGCGAGGTCTTGATGCCGAGCTCCTTCGCGCGCCCGGCGCGGAGCTCGATCACGTACTGCGCGGGCGAGACGCTCGAGTACCGGACCAGCCGCTGCTCGTACGCCACCTGCGACTCGTCCGCGCCCTTGGGCGGCTGCTTCGTCATGGTGTGCATGGCGGTGACGTAGCCGAGCGGATCGAGATAGACGATGTCCATGTCGATGACGCAGTCCTTCATCCAGAAGCCGCGGAAGTCCGCATCCGGGAAGACGAAGATCATGCCGCCGTCCACCGGGATGTCGGTGACGCCGCCGAGCCCTCGCTGGCGCGTCGCGTCACTGGAGCTCACCTTCAGGTGGAACGGCTTGCCGGCGATGGTGGTGTCCCAGGTTCCGCCGTCCTTGAGGGCGCCCTCGGTGCAGGCAATGCAGGTGACGGCGGAGAGCGATGCGGCAATCAGGAATCGTGGAGCCACTGGAGGGACCTTTCGTCGAGGCAGGGCGACGCGGAGCGCGTCCCGACGTGCCATGCGCGCAGGATAGGTTCGGTGACCAGTGCGCGGAACGCATCGGGCGCGAGCGGGCGCGGCGCGGCAATCGCGCCGATCCACTGCGCGGCCAGCCCGCGAACGCGGCCGGCATCGACGCCCTGCGCCCGGAGTTCCGAGAGCGCGAGCGCGCCATGGCGCTTCGCCATGCGCGCGCCGTCCGCCTCGCAGATGAGCGGCAGGTGCCACCAGCGGGGCGGCTCGGCGCCGAGCGCACGGTGGATGATGGACTGGAGCGCAGCCGAGGACAGGAGGTCGTCGCCGCGCACCACGTCGGTGACGCCCTGCGCAATGTCGTCCACCGTGACCGCCAGCTGGTACGACGGGAACCCCGACTTCGTCCACACGATGCAGTCGCCCTCGCGCGCGCCGGGGTCGAAGGCGTGCTCCCCCGCCACGCGGTCGTGGACGGTGATGGTGCCCGGGTCAATGCGCAGGCGGTGGTTCACGTCCCGGCGCGTGAAACTCCACGCGGGCCCCGGCGGCGGACGAAGCGATGCGGGGAAGCGCACGGGGGCATCGTCGGCGTGCGGCGCACCGAGCGCGGCCGCGGCCTCGCGCACCTCCGCGCGTGAATGCGGGCTCTCGTAGATCAGCCCGGCGGCTGCCAGGCGTTCCATGGCGCGCGCAAAGGAATCGAGGCGTTCGCTCTGGCGGACCACCTCGCCGTCATGGTCGATGCCGAGCCAACGGAGCGATTCCTCCGTGCCGGTGTCGCCGGCGGCGCGCGCACGATCCTGGTCCAGGTCCTCGATGCGCAGCACCAGCCGCCAGCCGAGATTGCGTGCCAGCGCCCAGTTCACCAGGAAAGTGCAGGCGTTCCCGAGGTGGAGCGGCCCCGTGGGGGAGGGCGCAATGCGTGAGCAGGGGACGTCCGCTGGCATGCGCGAAGGTATATTCGATGCTCCCATGGCCCGCCTCAACGCGAAGCAGATCACCGCCAAGCTTGCCGTCCTCTCCGAATGGACCAAGAGCGGTGGCGTCATCCAGCGCACCTTCGCCTTTGCCGACTTCGTGCAGGCGATGCGCTTCGTCGACAAGGTGGCCGCCGAGGCCGAGCGCGTGCAGCACCACCCGGACATCATGGTGCGCTACTCGAAGGTCACGCTGGCCCTGAGCACCCACGACGTGGGTGGCATCTCGGAGAAGGACTTCGACTTCGCGACGTGCGCGGACGCGCTGTTTGCGGCGTCGGCCAAGTAACTCTTTCGCTCACGGCCACTCGCCGAGCGCGGTCCGCGCGGTGCGTGCGCGCGCCGCCTTCTCCTCTTCCTCTGTCTCGATCGCCGGATCCGCCGCGCGCAGGTGCGCCGACTGGAGCTGGATGGTGAGCCGCGTGAGCGTGTCCACCGAGACGCCCGGCAGCAGGCCGACGCACGCGCCCAGCCGAACGCTCGAGAGCTGCTTCATGGCCTCGTCGAGTCCCAGGAGCCGCGCCGAACGCAGCAGCGAGATGCCGCGGAAGACCCGGTCTTCCAGCAGCGTGCGCTGGCGCTCCATGAGGACGCGACGCGCCTCGCGCTCGTAGGCAACCACGGCGGGCACGATGCGTCCCGCGAATTCCTCCAGAAGCCCCGCCTCCGTCACGCCGAGCGTCCGCTGGTTGGAGATCTGGAACCAGTCGCCGGTGGCGTCGCTTCCTTCGCCGTGGAAGCCGCGGACCGCCAGGTGCAGTTCCTTGGCGGCACGCTTCACCTTCTCGATCTCGTTGGTGACGCGCAGCGCGCGTAGGTGCACCATGACGCCGATGCGGATGCCGCAGCCGACGTTCGTGGGGCATGCGGTCAGGTAGCCCCAGCGCGGATGGAATGCGAAGTCCAGGCGCCCGCCGAGGGCAGCGTCCACGCGCATGGCGGCGTCGAAGGCATTGCGGAGCGCGTTGCCCGAGCGCAGGACCTGGATGCGGACGTGGTCCTCCTCGTTCACCATCAGCGAGAATCGTTCGTCAGGGGAGACGGCCACGGCGCGGGGCGAATCGCCCTCCGCAAACTGCTTGGACACCAGGTGGCGCTCCCAGAGGAGCTGGCGGTCGCGCTTGGGGAGCGAAGTCAGGTCGATCCACGCCAGTCGCTCGGCCGCGTCCGCACCCACGCGTCCGCCGGCCAGTCCCACGGAGGCTTCGTCGGGTCCGGCGGCGGCGCGCACCGTTTCGAGCACCTCGCGGCGCTGCGGATGCGTGGCGCGTCCCACGAACGGGAAGCCGGCCACGTTGCGCGCCAGGCGCACGCGGCAGCTCATCACCACGTCGCGGTCGCCGTTCAGGAGGTCGCTCCCGGGAAGGTTGCTCACTGCGCGGCCTCCGGGCCGCCCGCGGCCGCGGTCGGACGCAGGTCCTTGATCTTGTCGCGCAGCTGGGCCGCGCGCTCGTACTGCTCGGCGGAGACCGCCTGCTCGAGCTCGCGCAGGAGCTGCTGCAGGAGCGCCGCGCGCTGGCGTGCATTGTCGGCGCGCGTCGGTGCGCTGCCCACGTGCTCGGTGGCGCCGCCGTGGGCTCGCTCGATCACCGGGGCCACGGTCGAAGCGAACGCCTCGTAGCACGCGGCGCAGCCGAGCAGGCCGCTCGTCTTGAAGTCGTGGAAGCTGTGCCCGCACTCCGGGCACGATGGGCCGCGCGGTCGCGCGGCGCCCACCTGCGCAAGCTGGCCGAGCAGCTGGTGGATGGGTGCCTGCCCGGGCATCTGGATGCCGGCAGCCTGCGCGTGGTCCTCGCACAGGTGGACCTCGGTCATCTGTCCGTTGACGATGACCGTGTTGTGCACCACCGCGGGCTTCGGGCAATGGTCACAGGGGCGAAACGGCGCAGCCATGGGGGCAATTCTAGACCGCGAGTGCGTCGCGGACGGCCTTCAAACTCCTCAGGAGCGAGGGGATTTCCGCCAATGGCTGCACGGTGCCGGCATCGCTCTTGCTCTTGGCGGGCTCCGGGTGGCATTCGAGGAAGATCGCCTGCACCCCGGCAGCGACGGCCGCGCGCGCAAGCATCGCGCAGCGGTCCGGGCGCCCGCTGGTGGCGGTGCCCGCGCCGCCCGGGAGCTGCGTGCTGTGCGTGGCGTCGAAGCAGACGGGCGCGCCGAGCGCCATCATGTCGCCGAGGCCGATGAAGTCCGTCACCAGGCGGTTGTAGCCGAAGAACGTGCCGCGCTCGGTGAGCATGCGCTGCGTGCAGCCGCCCTCCGTGAGCTTGGTGAGGACGTTGCGCATTTCCTCGGGGGACATGAACTGCCCCTTCTTCACGTTGACAGGCTTGCCCGTGGCGGCGGCCGCCGCAAGGAGATCCGTCTGACGGCAGAGGAACGCGGGGATCTGCAGGATGTCCACCACCTTTGCGGCAGGCGCTGCCTGCTCGGGCGAGTGGATGTCGGTGGTGACCGGCACGCCGAGCTTGTCGCGCAGCCGTGCAAGTTCCGCAAGCCCGCGCTCCAAGCCCGGTCCGCGGTGCCCGTGGATGCTCGAGCGGTTCGCCTTGTCGAAGCTTGCCTTGAAGACATAGCCCAGTCCCAGTGACGCACAGGCGTCGCGCACCTCCGTGCCGATCCGCTCGTTCAGCGACGGGTCCTCCAGGATGCAGGGACCGGCGATCACCAGGAGGCGGCTATCGGGCTTGGCGAAGAACTCGGGCAGGACGTTGTTCATGGGGGTTTGGGGCCCGCTGGAGGGGGCAGGGTGCGGGTCCAGGCCGCGCAGGCGTCACAGTCAGACGCCGCGAACTTGAAATTACAGCATCTTTCCTTCGCCTGCGGGGTCCTGTATCCGACATTCCGGCCGTCCGCGCCTCACGTTGGCACGGGTTTCGTGCCAGGAGTCATTCGATGCCCCAGTTTCCCGACACCCCCGAGCAGTTCAGCACCGCCGTCTACGAGATGGTGCGCAGCCGACATCCTTCGCGCACGGTGGAACTGAGCGCCACGCTCGTCCTGACCATCGACGGCCGGCACCTGGGCCTCGAGAACCTCTGGCGCACCGTGCAGCGCACGCCCGAGACGTGGATGGAGACCGTGGAGCACCACGTCGACCGCGTCCTTGAGGGCGACCAGATGAGCACGCTCGACATCCCGTTCGCCGTGGCGAAAAGCCGCATCATGCCGCGCATCCAGCCGGCGAACATCTTCCAGACGCTCGATCGCGAGCACGTCGCCCACGTGCAGTGGGTGAACGACACCGTGATCGTCTTCGTGATGGACATGCCGCACTACACGGTCTCCATCAGCACCGAGCAGATGATCCGCTGGGGCGTCACGCCCGATGACCTGGAGGAGATCGCCCGCGCCAACCTCGAGCGGTACGCGCCCAACCTGGACGTCCAGGTGGTGCGTTCCAACGAGGGCGGCCGCGCCGCCATCATCAGCATGCACGACGGCTACGACGCCGCGCGGCTGCTGCTCGGCGACCTGCACTCGCGGCTCTCCGCGCAGCTTGGGCCCACCTTTTACGTGGCCGCGCCCGCGCGCGACATGTTCCTGGCCATGACCGGTGACCCGGAGCCGTTCGTCTCGCGCCTGCGTGCGCGCGCCGAGCAGGAGTTCCACCGCCTGCCGTACCCGATCTGCGCCGACCTCTTCCTGGTGACGCCGGACGGCGTGGCAGGGACGAAGCTCGAGGCGGCGTGACGGTAGAGTCCGTCCCGTGCTCCTCCTGATCGACAACTACGACTCGTTCACCTGGAACCTGGTCCAGCGCTTCAGCGAGATCGACCCGAGCCTGCGCATCGAGGTCGTGCGCAACGACGCCATCGACGTCGCCGGCGCCGAGGCGCTCGCGCCCACGCACCTGGTGATCTCGCCGGGGCCGTGCACGCCGAAGGAAGCGGGGATCAGCGGAACGCTCCTCTCGCACTTCCGCGGGCGGATCCCCGCGCTTGGCGTGTGCCTGGGGCACCAGGCGATCGGCGACATCCACGGCATGACCGTGCGCCGCAACGACATCGCCGTCCACGGCAAGACCAGCCTCGTGGAGCACGACGGCCGCGGCCTCTTCGCAGGGCTCCCGAACCCGTTCGTCGCCACGCGCTACCACTCGCTGGTGATCGACCCGGCCACGGTGCATCCGGACTTCGAGGTCACCGCGCGCACCGAGCGCGGCGAGATCATGGGCATCCGCTGGAAGGCCCCCGCCGGCGCCGCACCGCTCGAGGGCGTGCAGTTTCACCCGGAGAGCTTCCTCACGGTGGACGGACCGCGGCTCCTGGCGAATTTCCTGGCAATGCGGCCGGCTGTTGTGCGCGCCTGATTGCGAAGCTCGTCTGAAGTTCGACCGCGCCCGCGTACTGGCCCCGTCGCCTTGCGGGGCGGGCGGCATGGCGCCGCCACTGCCCCTCCGGCGAAGGGGCCAGGCACCATTTGCGCCAGTGGCGTCGGTTCGGCAATGGCCTCACCGCCGCGGGTTGGGGCGAATGCCTGCTGAGATCCTCTTGATGCGAGCGCCCTGCAGCGAGCACGGGGAGTCCCGCGCCGGCGGCCTCGACGCCGGCGAGGCACGCGCCAACCTACCGATTGCACCTCGGGTCGTGCCACGTGCCGAGCTCGTCGTCGTGGAGTCCGAACGGAACCTGGTGGAGTGAGGACGTCCGGCCGGACGGGAGTTCCCCGCGCGCAGCGAAAGGGCGCGGTCGAACCTCAAAGAGCCCCGGCGCTCTCCTCACGCCTTCGGCGTGAACCGCATCCCGCTCTCGACATAGAAGTTGAGCATGTCGCCCGTCTGCCACGAACCCGCGCTCTGCGAGGGCTCGATGGAGATCCAGGCCGGGAAGACCAGGTCGAGGAGCACCGCGTTGGCGTCCACGTCCACGGCCAGCACGCGTCCCTGGACGATGCGGGGTGCGCCCCAGACCGGCTCGATGAAGCAGCCGCCCGCCGTGGCCTGCCACGCGCGCAGTGCCTTGCCGCGCACGGTGCCGTTGACCTTCTTGCCCACCTTGGCGGCAAGCGCCGCGGCATCGCCATCGAGCACCATGTCCACGCGGTAGGCGTAGCTGGGCACGGACACGCGCACCTTGGCCGGGGCGGTGCCCGAGGCCGGGGTGACTTCTTCGATCTGGACGCGCGCGGTGTCGTTGACGGTGGTGGTCATGGGAGGTGTGGAAGTCTAGCGGTGCGGTCTGGTGGCGTGACTCACTTGGCGGCCGGCGGCACCGGCGCCTCGATGAGCTTCTTGACGGTGGCGGTGGCGTTGTAGACGGCCAGCTCGCCCGCGCCCGCGGCGTCGACGCCGAGGCGGCCGATCTGCACGCCGCGCGAGTTGCGCACGCTGAGTGCGCCGCCGTCGCCATCGACCGCGGCGCCGACCACCACGATCGGCTGGCCGGCGTTGTCGAGGAGGTTCATGAGGCCGCCGCTCTTGCCGCCGCCGATCGCCGCCACGCGACGCTCCTGCATGTATGCGGAGAGGGTGCCGGCGGTGCCGTTGGCTTCGGCGATGAAGGCCGGCGCACCGGTGGACGTGCCCACCATGAAGCGCCCGCCGCCGTCGTCCTTGGTGTCCATGAGGAGCGCGGCCGCGCCGCTGCCGTTCAGCACCTCGAAGGCGCCGCCCTTGCCGGCGCCCGCGCTGCCTACGGACGCGGCCACTGCGCCCGCGCCGTCCTTGATCCGCAGGTGTCCGCCGCCCGAGGCGAGCAGGGCGCCGCACTCGTTGCCGGCGGCATCCGCGATACGGAGCGTGCCGGTCTGGTCGGCGCTGCCGCCTGCGAAGACGATTTCCTTGCCTGCCTGGTTGCGCATGGAGAGCACCGATGCATCCTGCGCAACGCCCGCGAGCATGCCGATCTCGCCGTCGGAGCGACGCATGCTGATCACCGCGCCCGCGGCGCCTGCCTCGGCGCGCAGGCTGCTTGCCTGCTGTCCCGCGCCGTTCAGGACGAGCGCGCCGCCCTCCTCGCCGCGCGCGAACGTGGCGAGCGTGGTGCCGTCCGAGTCGCCGATCTCGATGCGTCCGCCGAGCGGCGTGGCGAAGAGCCCGCCCACCGACTTGCCGGCGGCGCTCCACACGGCCACGTCGCCGCCGTCCGGGTTGGACGCGAGGCGCACCACGTTCGTGCCGCCCTTCGACCAGACGTCGAGCTGTCCGCCGTCGGCCGCGGCCTGTGCAAGCATCACCACCTTGTCGCCTTCGCCGACCACTTCCAGGCGGCGCACGCGGATCACGTCCTCGACCTTCGCCACCTGCACCGCGGCGGCGAGCCCGCCGACCATGGCGAGGCCGCCGAGCACCATCGTCCCGGTGCGCCAGCGGCGCACGTCGCGCCGCGCGGCGTTCAGGTCGGCCTCGATGCGGGCGAGGCGGGCGTCGATGGAAGACGGACGATCGGTGTGGTCGGAAGTTCCCATAGGTATCGCGTAGGATACGCATCCTTATGAAGGACATGACCCTCGGCATCGGACTCGTCGGCACCAGTTTCATGGGCAAGGCCCACAGCAACGCGTGGATGTCCGCGCCCAAGTTCTTCGAGCTGCCCATGCACGTCAACATGCGGGCCGTGGCCGGGACCACGGTCCAGGACGTGGCCGAATTCGCCCAGCGCTGGGGCTGGCAGTGCTGCACCGACGACTGGAAGGACCTGCTTTCCGACCCCCAGGTTGGCCTGATCGACAACTGCACCCCCAACTATGTCCACGCCGAGGTGGCCATCGCCGCCCTGGCCGCCGGCAAGCACGTGGCCTGCGAGAAGCCGCTCGCCGGGACCCTGGCCGACGCTCGCGCCATGCGCGATGCCGCCGCCAAGGCCGCCAAGAAGGGCGTCCGCACCTTCGTGTGGTTCAACTACCGCCGCTGCCCGGCCGTCGCGTTCGCGCACCAGCTGGTGAAGGAAGGGAAGCTCGGCCGCATCTTCCACGTGCGCGCCAGCTACCTCCAGGACTGGGGCGGCCCCTCCACGCCGCTCCTCTGGCGCTTCCAGGGCAAGCTTGCCGGCAGCGGAGCGCACGGTGACCTCAACGCGCACATCGTCGACATGGCTCGCTTCATCACCGGCCAGGAAGTGACCGAGGTGGTGGGGGCCCTCGAGGAGACCTTCGTCAAGGAGCGCGACATCATCGAGAGCTCCGGCGGCGCCATCGCCGGCAAGGGTGCCAAGCGCACCGCGCGCGGCAGCCGCAAGGGCAAGAGCACGGTGGACGATGCCGTCCTCTTCCTGGCGCGCATGTCGGGCGGTGCGGTGGCAAGCTTCGAGGCCACGCGCCTCGCCACCGGCAACCAGAACCGCAACCAGATCGAGGTCAACGGCGAGAAGGGCAGCTTCAAGTTCGACTTCGAGCGCATGAACGAGCTGCAGTGGTGGGACCACACCCTGCCGGCGCGCATGCGCGGCTGGAGCCGGATCATGTGTACCGACGCTTCGCATCCCTATGCCGGCAACTACTGGCCCGCGGCACACGTCCTGGGCTACGAGCACGGTTTCGTCAGCCAGGCGGCGGACACGGCGATGGTGCTGGGCAAGAAGAAGCCCGTGGTCGCCATCCCCGACTTCGCCGATGCCTACGAGACCCAGCGCGTCCTCGAGGCGGCCATCCGCTGCGCCCGCACGCGCCGGCCGGTGGCCATCTCCGAGGTGAAGTGAGCGGAGCGGCTGAGCCTTCGCCACGCAGCATGCCGACGCGCCGTGGATGCGGGTCGGCTTCCCGTGGTTCCGCCCGGCTGATTTGCTAGCCTTGTGGTGTGTCCTTCCGCATGCTCATCGCCATCCTGGTCGGCACCGTCCTCGCCTTCGGCTGGGGGGCGGTGTCCTGGACCAGCGGCATGTACGACTTTGCCTTCAAGCCACTGCCGGACGGCGCGGCCGTGGCAGCGGGCATCGATTCCTCGGTGACCGCCGACGGCGCGTACCTCTATCCCGCGCCTCCGGCCACCTCGGGGCTCTCGCCGCAGCAGGCCACCATTGCCAATGACACCTACGTGGCCGAGCATCGCCACGGTCCGGTCCTCATGGTGCTCTTCCGTCGCGAGGGCGTCGACCCCATGTCACCGACGGTGCTTGCGCGCGGCTTCGTGATCGAGCTCTTCGGCACCGCGCTCCTGGCGGCCATCATCGCGGTGGCGTGCAAGTTCGGCGCCCGCACGCAGGATCGGCTGGCGCTGGCCGTGGCGGTCCCTGCCTTCGCGATGCTCTCGTCGCACGCGGTGACGTGGAACTTCTTCCACCTCCCGGACCTCTATTCGATCGTGCTCTTCGCGGACGGCATGGCAGCGTGGACGCTTGCCGGCATCGCGTGCGCGCTCATCATCCGCCCCGAAGGCAAGGCCCGTTCCTGACATGAAGTTCCAGTCACCCAAGGGCACCCGCGACTTCTATCCCGCCGAGATGGCCGTGCGCCGCCGCATCGAGGCCGCGTGGCGCGACGCGAGCGTTGCGTTCGGCTTCGACGAGATCGACGGCCCCACCTTCGAGCACCTGGAGCTCTACACCGCCAAGAGCGGCGAGGGCATCGTCAACGAGCTCTTCAGCTTCCGCCGCGCCGGCGGCAGCGACGACTATGCGCTGCGCCCGGAATTCACGCCGACGCTCGCGCGCATGGCGGCCGCGCGCGCGGCGCAGCTTCCCGTGCCCATCAAGTGGTTCGCGGTGCCGAACTTCTTCCGCGCCGAGCGCCCGCAGCGCGGCCGGCTGCGCGAGTTCTACCAATGGAACGTGGACCTCCTGGGCGCCGAGGGTCCCGCGATCGATGCCGAGGTGATCGGCGTGGCCGTGGCCGCGCTGGCGCGGCTGGGCCTGAAGCACACCGACGTCCGCGTCAAGATCAGCCACCGCGTGGCCGCCGCCAAGCTGGTGCGCGCGCTCGGCGTGGCCGAGGAATCGGTGGCGGGTGCGTTCGAGCTCCTCGATCGCCGCGACAAGATGCCGCCCGAGGAATTCACCACGCGCGCCGCGGCACTCGGCCTGGCGGGCGATGCGCTCGCGCGCTTCGAATCCGCCCTGCGCACGCGCGTGCAGGTGGGCGAGGACCTCGGTGTGCTCGCCTCCGCCGCGGGGATCGCCGCGGATGAGCTCGGCGAACTCGCCGCGCTGCGCGATGCGCTCGTGGCCGCGGACCTGGCGCCGTGGTGCGAGTTCGACCTCGGCATCGTGCGCGGACTGGCCTACTACACGGGCACGGTGTTCGAGATCCACGAAGCCTCCGGCGGCGAACGCGCCATTGCGGGCGGCGGTCGCTACGACGGGCTGGTGGAACTCTTCGGCGGCCCCAAGACGCCGGCGATGGGTTTCGGCATGGGTGACGTGGTTCTTGGCCTGGTGCTTGCCGATCGCGGGCTCCTGCCGAAGGACGGCAACGAACTCCTGCCGCGCCCGGATGCGTTCGTGGTCTCGGCGGGCGAACCCGCGGCTGATGCTGAACTCCCGCGCCTCGTCGCGCGCCTGCGTGCCGATGGCTTCCACGTGCGCCACAGCTACAAGGCCACGCGCAACGTGGGCAAGCTGCTTGCCGATGCATCGAAGCAGCGCGCGCGGTTTGCGGTGATCCTGGGTGCGGAGCTTGCCGAGGGGCGCGCCATGCTCAAGGACCTTGCAAGCGGCGAGCAGCGCCCGGTGGCGCTCGCGGAACTTGCGAATCTTCTTCGCGCGCCCGCGCAGGCCTGACGCATCCACATGAAGCGCACGCTCGTCATCGTCGCGGTGGAGGCCGAGCGCTCG
>CAMBSR010000025.1 GCA_945870475.1 Phycisphaera mikurensis NBRC 102666 | reverse complement strand
CTCCATCGAGCACGAGGACGCCATGATGAGCGTCGAGGAAGGCTTCGAGCGCGCGGTGGCGTTCCTCCAGGAGTGCATCGTGGAGGAGAAGCCGGCAAACCCGTGGTGGTTCTGACCGCAGCGAGGCAGGCATGAAACCGCGGTTCTTTTTGCGCCCTTGCGCCGGCCGACTCAGTCCGGCAGCGGCGTCGTGCGAACGTCGTTCGCGCGGCTGACCTCCACCGTCCAGTTCACCAGGGCGGCCTTCGGCCCGCGCGCAGCGGCCGGCACCGCGAGGTCCCAGCGCAGGATGCCCTGCGCGGCGCGGCCGTCGGTGAAGCGCTTGTCGGTGCTGAGGGCGGGTGCGATGCTCGGCACCTTCACCTCGATCTTCTCGTTGAGGCTCACCGGCCGGCGGTCGTAGAGCTCCACCGCGACATCGCGGCCCGTGCCGTTGTCGAGGGTGATGCGGTCGTTCCAGGTGGTGACGGTGGAGCCGCCGAACAGGCCGCTGCTGCCGGTGGACCTGGAGAGCACCTCGCGCTTGGCGCGGAGCGCACGGTCCGGGCCGAAGAAGATGCGGAACTCGTCCTTCGGCGCCACCGACGGCATGGCGCTCTCGCCGATGAAGTCGCCGCCCATGAAGACCTGTGCGGTGCCGGGCAGCAGCTGGAACGCGCTGCCGTTGGTCATGTCGCCGCGGAGGAAGACGCTCTCGGAGATGATGGGCGCCGCCACGAAGGTGAACTTCGTCTCGGGCTCGAAGCTCCCGATCCGGGTGCGCTGCTTCTTGGAGGAGTCCGAGGGCAGGGTGACCGTGCGCGGGATCTCGAAGGCGACGGCGGTGCCGGTCTCCTGGACGGCGGCCGAGGCGGAGAGTTCCTCGAGGGCCTTGCGGGCCATGTTCTCGTTGAACCCGCCGGTACCCGGCTCACCGGCCGCGGGTGCCCCGGTGGACATGGCATCGGCCATCATCATCGGGGCGGCCGAGCCGACCATCCCGCCGGGCGCGCCCGGCGTCATCGGCGGCGGCGGCACGAACACGTCCACGAACCAGGGTTCCACGTCCGGCGGGCTCGAGGCGCGCGTCGGCTGCGCGGTGGAGAGCGAGAGCTTGACGTCCTTCCAGTCCTCGCCGGTGCGCTGCGCGACCAGCGCGTCGTATTCGACCGTGACGGTGCCGCGATCGCCGGCGGCGCGCACCGCATAGGCGGGCTCCCACGTGGCGTTCCCCACGAGGTACGTGAGTTCCACGTCCACGGCGCACGACTCGGGGATGGCCATCAGCACCAGCGCGGTGCGCTCGGTGCGGTCGGCACCGCCGCGCTCGGCAAGCTGCTGCTCTGCCACGGCCAGCTCGCGGTCGAGCTTCTCGCGCAGCTCGTTCTGCTCGCGCGCGGTGGCGAGGATGCGCTGCTTCTCGGCACGCACCGCTTCAAGCTGCCGCGCCGCGGCTTCCAGGTCGATGGGCTGCGTGGCGCCCTCCGGTCCGGCGCCCGCGGTGGCGCGGATGCCGATCTGGTCGACGAGCTTGTCGTGGTGCTCGAGCAGCACGCGATCCTGCTTCAGGTACTCGATCCGGCGCTTGATGTCCTTCACCTTCTCGGCGAGGGCCAGGCCTTCCGGGCTGCTGACGAAATCAAGGCGCGGCGTCTCGGCGTACTCGACGCCGAGGAGCTTGGGTCCCACCTTGGGGTTGGTGCCTGCGGCGGCGTTCACCTTGGCCTGGAGCGAGGTGCCCTGGACCGAGGCGGGAAGGTTCGAGATGCGCAGCGTCCAGAGCCCCTGCTTGAAGTCGCGGCCCACCCCGCGCGTCACCGCGGCGCGCCCGGGGTAGAGCGTGACGGCCTGGATGATGCCGTCGTCGCTTGCCGTCTGCATGGGGATGTCGGCGTCGAGCGCCACGGATGCCTGTGCGGCGGCCAGCGGCGAGACCGCCGCCGCGCCGAGCGACGCAACCAGGAAGAAGGACTGCATGGAGTGGATGTTCATGGGAGTTCCTCGGGTGCCTGGCTCAGTCGGGAAGGCCGGTGGTCTGGACGTCCTTGGCATGGGTCACCTGGACGGTCCACGTGACGGGAAGCGCGGCGGGCCCGCGCGCGGAGGCGGGCACCGTGAGGTCCCATCGCAGGATGCCGGACTTCTGCGGGCCGGCGGCGTACTCGGCGTTGGTCGAGAGCGGCGCGGAGAGGTCGGCGATCTTGACCTCGATCTTCTCGTTGCGGCTCACGGGGCGCCGGTCGAGGACTTCGAGCGCCAGGGCGCGTCCGGTGCCGTTGTCGAGCTTGATGCGGTACTTCCACGTGGTGGCCACGCTTCCGCCGAAGAGGCCTGCCTGCCCGGTGACCTTGGAGACCACCTCGCGCGTGGCGCGCACGGCGCGGTCCGGACCGAAGAAGACCTTGAACTCGGACTTCGGCGGGACCGACGGCATGGCCGTGCCGCCGATGAAGTCGCCGCCCATGAAGACCTGCGCGGAGCCGGGCAGGAGCTGATAGCTCGAGGAGTTCACCATGTCGCCGCGCAGGAACACGCTGTCGGTGACGAGCGGCTGTGCCGTGTAGACGAACTTCGCCTCGGGCTCGAAGCTCGCGATGCGCGTGCGCTGCTTGCGCGTGCCGTCGCTCGGCACGGTGATGCGCCGCGGCAGCTCGAAGCTGGCGGCGATGCCGGCCTCGGCGACGCGCGCGGCGCCCGCGAGTTCCGCGAGCACGGCGCCTGCGCGATCGTCGTCGGACTTCTCGGCCGCCGAGTCGGGGGTGCCGAAGCCGCCGCCGCCACCACCGGGGCCGCGCTCACCGGGCTGGCCGGGCTTGCCGCGCCGGAACCGGGACTTGTCCTTCATCTCGCCGCCTGCGCTCCCGTACATCCCGCCCTCGATGGCCGGCATCGGACGCTCGATGTCCACGTACACGGGCTCCACCTCGCTCGGCTGCGATGCGCGCACCGGATCCGCGGTGCTCAGCGACACGCGCACGTCCTTCCATTCCTCGCCGGTGCGCTGGACGATCATCGCGTCGTACTCCACCGTCGCGCCGCTGCGGTCGCCGGCGGCGCGGATCGAGTAGGCCGGGGCCCATGCGGCCTTCGGCACCATGTAGATGAGGTCGAGGTCAAGCGGTGCCGGCACCGGCGCCGCGATCTTCACCACCGCCGTGCGCTGCGTTCGGGTGACGCCGCCGCGCTGCGCGATCTCGCGCTGCAGGGCGTCGATCTCGCGCTGGATGCCCTCGGTGCGCACCTGCAGTTCGCGCGCCTCCTTGAGGAGGGCCGCCTTCTGCTCGTTGGTCCATCCAAGCCCGGCGATCGCCTTGGCGGCGTCGGACTTGGGCGTCGCACCGTCGGCCGTGGCGTTGGCCGCCACGCGCACGCCCACCTGGTCGACGCGTGCATCGCGCTGCGCGAGCTGCGCGCGATCCTGCGCGGCGTACTCGAGGCGTTGCTTGGCATCCTTCAGCCGCTCGGCGAGCGCGGCGCCCTCGGGGCTTCCCGCGAAGTCGATGCCCGGGGTCTCCTCGTACTCCACGCCCAGGAGCCGCGGCGTCGACGGCCCCGGCGCGTCGCCGGAACGCACCTTCGCCTGCAGCTGCGAGCCCACCACGCCCTCGGGCAGGTTGGTCACGCGGATGGTCCAGAGCCCCTGCGTCAGGTCCTTGTGGATCACGCGGGTGACGGCGGCGGAGGTCGGGTAGATCACCACGCGGTCGATGGCGCCCGGGTCGGAGACCGTGGCGCTGGCGAAGTCCTGCGCGTGCGATGCGCCGGCGAATGCCAGGGCGAGTGCGGCGAGCGCCTCGCGTGCGGGCTGGCGGACGAGGCGGTGGGTGCGCTGCTGGTCGATCACGATGTTCCTCCGGCGCGCAGGGTAGTGCGCGCAGGGGGGGTACGCATGACCGGCGGTCCGCATTGCGGAGCCGTGGGCGAAAGTGAGGGGTTCATCCGCTCGGCATGACGGTCATCACGGCCGCCCGAGCAGCGCGAACGGCAGCGACCTCAGTCGAAGTCCTCGAGTGCCGCGCGGGTACCGGAGCGCCCCAGGAGCTCGGCCGCCCGGGCTGCGCCCGGGAGCTTCGAATCCTTGAGTGCGGTCACCAGGGTGCGTGTCTCCTCGCGCTTGCGTAGGTAGCGCAGCGCGAGCGCCGCCACCGCATCGGGCGCCACGTTCTCCAGGAACGCGACGCCCTCGCGGTACACGATGCCCGAGGCCAGTCGCTTGGCGACCATCCAGTCGAGGTACGCCTGCGGGATGTCCTTCCAGAGGCGCTCGCCCACGGTGTCCTGCAGCTTCTGCGGGATGTGCTCGCGGACCACGGTCTTGGCGAGCTCGCGGTCGGCGGGGCTCCAGGAGTCCATCGAGGCGCGGATCGCGTCGGCCGCGGCGTTGATCACCTTGGAGAGCTCGGTGGAGAGCTCGGTGAGCGGCGTGTGCGGGTGCCGACGTCCCTCGGCCATGAGGAGCTCCGCCTCGGAGCGGGCCAGGGCGCGCAGCTTCTCGAGCACTTCCTCGACGAACTGGTCCTTGATCGCCATGAACGACTGCTCGTCGAGCAGCATGCTGGCGCCGATCTCGTAGCTCGAGCAGATCACGCCGCACTTGTTGGCGCTCGAGTCCTTGAAGATCAGGCAGCCGGCCTTGAAGAGTTCGCGGCGCGCCTCGGGCGTGAGGAAGAGGTTGGCACCTTCCACGATGATCGGTGCCGACGGCTTGCCGTCCTTCGTCAGGTAGTCGCGCCAGTTGCCCTCGTTGATGGTGGCGGGGCGGCCGCCGCCCGGGACGAACGCATCGGCCCGCACGCGGTTGTGCAGCGTGTTGCGGAGCATGACGCCGCCCGGCGCATCCACCGGCACCACGGCGCCGTGCGTGCCGAGCTTCTTCGGGTCGAACGCCGCGATCGGCAGCGCCTCGGTGAAGAGGCGGAGCAGTTCGGTGTGGTCGAGCCCGTCCGGGTCCTCGCCCACGCCGCTGCCGTCGGCGATGGCCACGATCTTGGCGTTCTTGCCGTAGTCGCGGTTCAGGATGCGGATCATGTTGCCGGCCACGTCGCCGTCGGGGCCGCCGGTGATCTTCACCGTGAACGGCTGCTTGCGCGGGTCGATGCCGCGGGCGCGGAGCGCGACCTCCAGGAAGACGTTCACGCCCTCGCTGGTGACGCCGTACACCTTGTGGTTGATGCCGGCGCCGGGCTTCGAGCTCATGAAGGCGTCGGGCAGCGCGTACTTGCGCGCGCGGGCGCGCGAGACGGTCCACTCGATGTGCGCGGGCGTGATGTTCTCGTCCGGGCCGAGGTAGATGAGTTCACGCGTGCCGAAGCGGTCGACGATGCACTTCTTGGTGGCCGGGTCGTCGGTGATGAGGTCGAGCAGGCTGTCCACGAAGCTCTTCACGCAGCGGGTGATGTCCGCCACGGGCTCGAGCAGGATGGCCGCCTTGGCGCCGCCCTCGGGGATGTCCTTGTTCTTCTGCTGCTGCGCCCAGGAGAGGCCGTAGACCTCGTCGAACACGCGCTCGCGCTCCCGGGAGTGCTGCGCCGCGGAGGTGGGCTTCACCACGCGCAGGCCACCGCGCGCGATCTCCTTGAAGCGGTTGTGGAAGCCGAAGTAGCCGCGTCCGAACACGAAGAACGTGCCGTACGGAAGCTCCGGGCGCTTCTCGTTGCGGAGGTACGACGGGTCGATCCGCAGCGACAGGCCGAAGCGGCTGCGCACGAAGAAGTTGGTGCGGTACGTGGCCTCGACGGCGTTGAGGATGGCCGAGAGGACCGTCGCCGTGCCCTCGGGGTCGTCCTTGGTGCCGATCTCGGCATGGAGCAGGGTGGTGCGCTTGTTGAACTCGTCGTCCTTGAGCGGGGCCGCCGGGTCGAAGCGCGCGCAGAAGAGCTGCGTGACCTTGCGCACCGTGGGCATGGTGCGCTCGGCCGTGGCCAGGATGCGCTCCAGCGAGAAGAGCAGGCGATCGCGGTGCACCAGGCGCTGGTGCGCGAGCGTGCAGAGGCCGAGGATGAGCTCCGCCTCGTCGATGGTCATGCCTTCGTGGCGGTTGGCGAGCGCGATCGACTCCGAGTCCACCCACTTCATGCGGGTGAGGTCGTGCTGCACCTGCTTCCAGGCGGCGCTCGCGGTGTCCACCGACTTGCCGTCCTGGGTCTGGATCACGAAGCCCAGCAGCGTCACCGAGCCGTACGGCGGGTCCGCCACCTGGTCGAGGTATGCGCGCTGGATATTGATGCCGCCGCGGCTCAGGACCTGCGCGCAGCGCTCGAGCATGGTGCGCGTGCGGGCGTTCGAGAACGCGATCGTCATGCGCGTGAGCTGTCCCTCGAGCTCCGGCTCGGTCTCCACCACCGTGCCCTCGGTTCCGCTGACCGTCTTCATGAGGAGACGATGCTTGTTCAGCCGGTGCGGGGTGAGGGTGTTGACGTAGTCGGCGGCGCAGTCGGCGAAGTACGCGCGGACCTGCTCCTCTGTCCAGTCCTTCGTGTTCGCCTTGGCGAACTCGATGGTGGCGCGGAGCTTCTCGGCCTGCGCCGGCGCCGCGGGGTCGAATGCCTTTCGGTCGCCGAACTCGAACGAGTCGAGCACCAGGACGCCGTCGTTGGAGCCGTGGATCTTGGCCGCGCGCAGCGACGGCGTCATCGGGAGCGAGCTGACCACCTCGGCCAGCACGCCGGGCTTGTTGCCTTCGCGGATCATGGTCCAGCCGAGGCCGTCGTCGCTGCGGATGGTCAGGTGGAGCGGCTGCCCCGAGGCGCGCGCGGCGATGATGGCGCGCAGGTGGCTCGCCACCTCGGTGGGGGCCGTGTCCTCGAAGTACATGCGCGGCATCTGCGCCACGAACCACGGCACGATGGTCTCCGCGGTCTGCTGGAAGCTCTTGCCGAGGTCGCTCGCCAGGACCGTGGGGTCCGGGATGGTGACCGTGGGGGCGGCGGAACGCGCGGGGACGGCTGTATTCGCAGGGCGCATCCCGTGGGTGATACCACGCCGCCGCAGCGGGCATCAACGCATTTGCGGGCGAGATTCGCTCCATCATTCCGGCGTCCGGGCCACCTCCGATATCCTTCCAAGGCTCGGGCCCGCGCCCCGTGCCCCATGCTCGTCGCCACCATCGGCAACTTCGACGGCGTCCACCGCGGCCACCAGGCCATCGTGGCGGCGGCGCGCGCGGCGGCCGGGCCGTCGGGCAGGGTGGTGGCGGTGACCTTCGAACCGCTGCCGGTGGCGGTCCTCCGCCCGGACTCCGTCCAGGAGCGCCTGACCTCGAGCGCGCGCCGCGAGGCACTCCTGCGTGCCGCCGGCTGCGACGACGTGGTTGCCCTCGACCCCCGCCAGGGCATCCTCGGCGCCAGCCCCGAGGAGTTCATCGCCAGCCTCCGCCGCCAGGTGCCGTTCAATGCCATCGCCGAGGGCGGCGACTTCCGCTTTGGCCGCGCGCGCTCCGGCGATGTCTCCACGCTCCGCCAGATCGGCGAGCGCGCCGACTTCCGCACCATCGAGGTTCCCGAGGTCCACGAGCATCTTGCCGACGGCACCGAGGTGGCGGCGCGCAGCACCGCGGTCCGTTGGCTCCTCTCCATGGGTCGGGTGCAGGACGCGCAACGCCTCCTTGGGCGCCCGTACGCCCTGGAGGGCACGGTTCGCCAGGGCGACCAGCGCGGCCGGCTGCTTGGATTCCCCACCGCCAACGTCCATGCGCCCGGCATGGCGCTCCCGGCCGATGGCGTCTACGCCGGCGAAGCGTTGGTGGACGGCACGACGCTGCCCGCCGCCATCTCGGTCGGCACCAAGCCGACCTTCGGCGGCGCCGGGCGTACCTGCGAGGCGCACCTCGTCGGATTCCAGTCGCCGCTCGACCGCTACGGCTGGGAGGTGGAACTGCGGTTCACCCGGTGGATCCGCCCGCAGTGGAAGTTCCCCGGCCCCGATGCATTGGTGGCGCAGCTGCGCCACGACGTCGCACGGGCGGCCGCGCTCGCGTAAGTTGCGCGCTGCCTCGATGACCTACGAAACCACCGCGACCGATGCCCAGCTCGTCGCCCGCCTGCGCGCGGCGAAGCGGCCGTTCGTCACCACGCACTTCAAGCCGGACGGCGACGCCCTCGGCTCGGTGCTGGCGCTGTCCCGTGCGCTGCGTGCGCTGGGTGCGGACGTGGACGTGCTGCTCGCCGGCCCGATCGATCGCTCGATCCTGGGCCTGGCGGACCCGAGCGAGTATCGCCACGTGGAACGCGGCCCCGTGACGCCGAAGGACGGCTGTGACCTGGCCGTGGTGGTCGACACCGGCGCGTGGAGCCAGCTCGAGCACTGCCGCGACTGGCTGAAGGCGAACCCGCAGCTGGTGGTCGGCATCGACCATCATGCGCGCGGTGACGACGTGGCTCCCATGCGCATCGTCGCGCCGTGGTGCGCCAGCTGCACGCAGGTACTGGTCGGCATCATCGATGAACTCGGCGTCCCGCTCGGCCCGTCCGCCAAGCCCACCCGCCGCACCATTGCCGAAGCCGTGTTCGCCGGACTGGCCACCGACACCGGCTGGTTCCGCTTCAGCGGCGCCGACGACCGCGTCTTCCAGCTGGCTGCGCGGCTCCTTTCCTGCGGCGTCGACAAGGACGCGCTCTACCGGATGATCGAGCAGGGCGATGCGCCGGGCCGGCCGAAGGTGCTCGGCCGCGCGCTCGGTTCGCTCGAATACGTCTGCGCCGGCCGCGTGGCCATCATGCGGCTTTCGCGCAAGGACTTCGAGGAAACCGGCACGCGCGTCGACGACCTGGCGGGCCTCGTGAACGAGCCGATGAGCGTGGCGGCGGTGGAGGTGAGCGTGCTCCTCGTCGAGAGCGAGCCGAAGCTCACCAAGATCAGTTTCCGCAGCAAGCCACCGGCCGTGGCCGGCGGGGTGGTCATCGACGTCAACCACATCGCCGCGCGCTTCGATGGCGGCGGCCACGTGCATGCCGCGGGTGCGCGCTTCCAGGGCTCGCTCGACGACACCGCCGAGCAGGTGCGCCGCGCGTGCGAGGATTACTTCGATTCGGGCGCGGCCGACTGAGCGGGCGTGACGGTCACGGGCGTCACGTTCACGGAAGTCACTTCCACCGGCACGAGGGTCACCGGGACCGCGCACGGCGCGATCTTGTAGCCAAGCTTGGTGATGGCGTGCTCTGCGTCGGCCTTCGCCGCCGGGTCGGTGAACTCGATCACCGCGCACTTCGACTCGAACGTGCACTGCACGCCCTTCACGCCCTTCACCTCGCCAACCTCCGCCACGATGGCGTCCGCGCATCCGCCGCAATGCATGCCGGTGATGGCGTAGGCGGCGCGCACGGTGCCTGGCGCGGTGGCGCCGGTGGATGCCGCCGTGGGCGCCGACTGCGAGCACGCAGGCACCGCGACAAGCAGGGCAACGACGGCAAGTGCTCGGTATCGCATGCCCCAATGCTACGCACGCCGCGCGTTCACGCGGCGCCGCGATGTTCACCGGGGGCCGGATCGCCCGCCAGGCGCAGTGCGGTGTGCCGCGGGCGCAGGCCCACCACGCGCAGGATGGAGGGCAGCACCCACACCGCGGTCACCAGGCAGCAGACGCTGCCCACGGACATGGCGATCCCCAGGCTCCGCAGCCCCTGGTGGTGCGCAAAGACCAGCGCACCGAAGGCGAGCGTGGTGGTGAGCGCGGTCACGATCACCGCCGGGCGGGTCACGCCGAAGCCGTGGTCGAGGCCGCCTTCGTGCGCGCGGTTGGTCATGTGGATGACGCTGTCGATCCCCAGGCCGATCAGGATCGGCACGGCGAAGAAGTTCGCCAGGTTGAAGCTCGAACCGAGGAGCGCCATGAGCGCCACGCTCCACGCCACGCCCGCGGCCAGCGACAGCACCGCCGCCACCACGTCGCGCGCGCTGCGGAGGTCGATCCACAGGATCGTCACCACCAGGAGCGTGGCGAGCACGCTCTGCAGGAGGAACGAGCGCGTCATGCTCTTCATCGACTCGCTCACCGTCATCGGGACGCCGGTGGCGTTCGGGTCCACGGAGCGCATCGCGGAGACGAAGCGCTCGAGCGGGGCCGGCTCCCAGACGTCGCCGGCCGGGTGCACCATGACCAGGAAGCGGCCGTTCGGGGAGATCATCTGGTCGCGCACCGACGCGGGCAGGGCATCGCGCATCGAGCGCCGCGCGCCGTCGGCCATCAGGCGAAGTCCGCGGCTCGCGTTGGCAACGGTCTCCTCCACGTGCGTACGCATGGCCTGTGCCTCGGCGTCGGAGTGGCGCGACGGGTCCATCAGGTTGCCGAGCGTGGCGAGCCGCTCGCCGAGCGCGCGCAGCCGCGCCGCCTCGGCGGGTGCCTCGCGCTCCGCCCAGCCGGCAAGCGAGGTCACGTCGCGGCCCGCGCGACGGAGTTCCGCCGGGCCCCAGCCGGGGAGCTGGCGCGGCCGCATCGGTGCGGCTTCCACCGCGTTCGCAAGCTGCATCCGAAGCGCGGTGCGCTCCGGCGTATCCATGGCCATGGCGTCCAGCACCGAACGCAGCTTGCCGATCTCCGGTTGCGCGCGGAGCTTCTCGACGAGCGGCGGGACCTGGTCCATGCGATCGACGACGCACGCGCCGAACCAGCTGGCCTCCGCGCTGTCGTCCATCACGCGGTGCTCCCAGTCGACGCTCTCCAGGCCGGCAGCCTGGAGCTTGAGGAGATTGGTCTCGAAGCGGATGGTGCCCAGGCCGTACCAGCCCGCAAGCACGGTCAGCGCGACGGCGGCCGTCACGGTGATCCATGCGGCGCGACGCGTCACTGCCGGCCCGCCGTGCTCGCGAGCGGGCGCCGGACGCAGCGCCGCGCCGATCGGCCGGTTGCCCCGGCCATCGCGCGGCAGCATGCGGTCTGCCACCACGATCAGTGCGGGCAGCACCACGGACATGGCCACCAGCGAGATCAGGAGTCCCACGCCCGCCACCACGCCGAGTTCCCGCAGTCCCTGGAATTCCGTGAACCACGCCAGGAAGAATCCGCCCGCCGCGGTGCACCCGCCGATCACGTTGCCCGGGAGCGCGGTGCGCATCATGTGCCGCACCGCGGCATCGACGCCGAGGTGCCGGCGTGCCTCCAGGTACCGCGAAATCATGAAGACGCCGTAGTCCATGCCCACGCCGGCAAGCACCAGCATGAAGACGAGGCTCAGCAGGTTGAGCCGTCCGTAGATGACCGCCGCCGCGCCGTAGGTGAGGAGCGAGGCCACGCCGAAGGCCATGAGTGTCAGCATCGGCAGCCGCCAGCCGCGGAACACCGCCATGATCAGCGCCATGCAGAGCACGATGCCGACGCCGGTGGAGATGTTCATGTCGGTGTTGGTGGTGGCCATCTCGTCCGACTGCAGCACGGGCTTGCCGGTGAGTCCCACCTCCACGCCTGGCACCTGCACGCGCGCCTCGTCGATTGCCGCGCGGATCACGCGCAGCGGTTCCTCGATCACGCCCAGGCTGGAGAAGTCCTTGCGCGGCATGACGCCCACGAAGAGGAGCCGGCCGCTGTCGCTGACCAGGTACTCCGCTGCGCGGGGCTGGCCGATGAACTCCGGTGCCGCGGGTGCCGCCGTTGCCACGGCCGTGAGCTCGAGCACGGCGCTCGCGGCCACGCGCTCGGCCTCCTCGCGCGGCATGAAGAGCCCTTCGGAGGTCAGTCGGTCCAGGCGGCGCTGCGCATCGGCAAGCAGCACGCCCGGTCCGCCGTCCGAGGCGATGAGGGGCAGGGCGTCGCGCCCCTCCACCAGCCCGGAGAGGTCCGCGGTGGGCATGGCCCACGTGGCGATCCGCATCTGGTCCTCGAAGCCGATGCGTGCATTGACGCGCTCGATCGACGGCTCCTCGCGCAGGCGTGCCGCCACCAGGTCCACCGCGCGCTGCGCCTCGCCCATGCGGCGCACGCCGTCGGGGCCCTGGGAGTCGACCACCACCCACGCGTACTCGAGGTCGCCGAACTCCTTGACGAAGCGCAGGTACTCCGCCACGTAGGGACGGTCGGTCCCCATGAGGGAATCGGTGTTGGCATCCAGGCGCACGCGGCCCCAGCTCCACGCGAACGCCACGATCGCGAGCAGCCCGGTCGCCACCAGCACCTGCACCGGCGCACCTGTCACGAGCGCCGCGAGGCGGTCGGTCAGTCGATGGCGGATGGTCTGCGGTGCGCTCATTCGCCGGCCCCGGTGCCCGCCGCGGCCGCCTCGTAGGTGCGGCGCGAGAGCGAATTGCGACCGATGCGTGCCAGGAGGTCCGGGCCAGGGCCCGCGGTGCCGTGCATCCGGCGCAGGACATCCTCGAACGCCTGCAGGAAGTAGGCCACGTCCGCCTCGGTGATCACGAGCGGCGGCACCAGCTTCACGGTCGGCTGGCCGTGTCCTGCCACCTGGCAGAGAATGCGGTGGTCCTCGAAGAGCGGGATCACCGCGGACTGCGCGAAGAGGTCATGATCGATCGCGTGCAGCGCCTTCCACGCGGCGCGCAGGCGCAGCTGCTCGGGCTCGCCGAACTGCACCGCCACCATCAGCCCGCGCTGGCGCACCGCGCGGATGAACGGGTAGCGCGGCTGCATCCGCTCGAGGCCCTCGCGCAGCAGGGTGCCCATGCGCTCGGCGCGGGCCGCGAGCCGTTCCTCGTGGCAGACATGCAGCACGGCAAGTCCCGCGGTCATGGCCATCGAGCCCATGTGGAACGTGCTCGAATGGACGATCGCGCGGTCGAGGCTCGAATAGACGCGGTCCCAGACGCTGGGCCGCACCATCACCGCGCCCACGGGAACCAGGCCGCCGGAAAGCGCCTTGGAGAGCACCACCATGTCCGGTTCGCAGCCTGGGTCGTGGTCGATGCCGAGGAACTTGCCGGTGCGGCAGACGCCGGCCTGCACCTCGTCGGCAACGAAGAGCGCGCCGTAGCGGTGGCACAGGCGGCTTGCTTCCGCGAGATATCCATCCGGCGGCACATGCACGCCCTTGCCCTGCACGGGCTCCACCACGAACGCCGCCACGTCGCCGGCGCGCAGCGCGCCTTCCAGGTCGCCCAGGTCGCCGAAGCGCACCATGCGGGTCTCCGGGAGGAACGGCGCGAACCCCTGGCGGAAGCTCTGGCAGCCGTTGAGCGAGAGCGCGCCCATCGTGAGGCCGTGGAACGCGCGTTCGGCGAACACGATGCCTGGGCGCCCCGTCGCGCAGCGCGCGAACTTGATGGCGGCCTCGACGCCCTCGGTGCCGCTGTTGGTGAAGTAGGTGCGGTCGAGCCCGCGACCGACATGCCGACCGAGTTCACGCGCGAGCAGTCCCGCAAGCGCCGGCGCATCGAACTGCACCATCGACGGGAGGTCCATGTCGAGGCAGTCGCGCAGCGCCTGCTTCACGGTGGGGTGGTTTCGCCCCACGTTGCAGACGGCGTAGCCGCCGAGCATGTCCAGGTACCGCTCGCCGCGCTCGTCCCAGAGGTACTGCCCCTCGGCACGGACAAAGAACCGGTCGAAGCCGATGGTGCGCAGCACCTGCGCGAAGCGCGGGTTCACGTGCTCCGCGAACAGCCGGTGGCTGTCGGGGCAGTGCTCGTCGAGAAGTCTTCGGAGGTCGAATTCCACGGGAAAGCTCGGGTCAACCATGATAGGGACATCGAGGGCACCGCCGTGGATGAGCTGTCGGTTGTGCGGGGCCCCGCCTCCCGCCCCGCACACTTCCCCCATGCCTTTCCGCAGCGGTACCGTCTCCTACTCCCGGTTCGGGGTCTCCGGCAACCTTCCGGACGACGCCGGCGAGGGCGCCCTGGCGCTCCTCTCCAAGCACATCGTCAAGCCGCGCGGCCTCTCGGAAGAGGGCACCGCCAGCGGCTGGTGCACCGGCCGCCACGTGTTCGACACCGACTTCGGCTGGGAGCACTGCGGCTTCAGCGGCGCCATCCTCTGCGCCATGCGCGTGGACGTGGCCAAGGTGCCCTCGGAGATCCGGCGCGCCTACGTCTCGATGGCGGAGGACGACCGCCGCACCAAGGAAGACGAGGCCACGGCCGGCTTCCTGAGCCGCACCGCGCGCCGCGATGCGCGCGCCGACGCCGAGCGCCGCTGCAAGGAAGAGATCACCGAGGGCAAGTACCGCCGGATCGGCATGACGCCGGTCCTCTTCGACCTGGTGAACGGCGCGGTGCTCGCTCCCGTGACGAGCGACACCGCGTTCAAGGAGCTGCGCGGACTGGTGGAGAGCACCTACGGCGTGAAGCTCGCGCGCCGCAGCGCAGGCGGCATCGCCGCTGACCTGATGGGTGCACGCGGCCAGACCAGCGACCTCGACGACGCCGCACCTGACGCCTTCACGCCGCCGCCCGCGGAGGCCTTGCGCGCCCAGGAAGGCCAGGCGCCGCGCGCTGCAACCCGTCCGGAGGTGCCGTGGGCCCTCGCCGGCGGCGAGCCGCGCGATTTCCTGGGCAACATCTTCCTCCTGTGGCTCTGGTGGAACGCCGAGGCCCGCGAGGGCGTGATCGAGACCGCCAAGGTGCCCGTGGCCGTGGTGATCGACAAGGTGGTGGACCTCGAATGCCCGTGGGGCGTCGGCGGCAAGGCCTCCCTGCGTGGGCCGCTCCCGACGCAGTCCCCGGAGGCATCCAAGGGCCTGCAGGCGGGCAAGTGGCCGAGGAAGCTCGGGCTGCTCCTTGCGGCCCATGGCCAGGAATTCGAATGCGTCCTGCAGGGCGACCGCTTCTCGGTGTCGGGGCTCAAGCTCCAGGCCGCGAGCGAAGCCGCCAAGACGCCGCGCCTCGAGACCGAGGAGCGGCTCGACCAACTGAGCACGTTCGACAACGTGCTGGTGGCGCTCTACGACCACTTCCTGCGCGAACGCTTCGGCAAGGGATGGCCCACGCGCCGTCAGCAGATCACCGACTGGATCAACTCCCGGACCGCGGCGCGCGCCGCGGTGTGACGCCGGCCGCGCGGCAGAAGTCCGCGATCAGTGCATGGTCCTTGGTGCCGCGCGTCGCCTCGACGCCGCTCGAGACGTCGACGCCCCACGGGTGCACCGCGGCGATCGCCGCCGGCACGTTGGCGGGCGTCAGGCCGCCAGCAAGCAGCACGCGCGTGGTGACCGCGGGCATCTGTGCCGC
>CAMBSR010000024.1 GCA_945870475.1 Phycisphaera mikurensis NBRC 102666 | reverse complement strand
TTCGGCCCGCAGCGCTTCGGCATGCGCACCAACAACCACCTGCTGGGCGCGCTGCTCCTCTCCAACCGCCACGAGGAACTGCTCGGCGAACTCATCTCCACGCAGGGCAGCGCGTTCCCCGAGAGCGAGCGCCCCGCGCGCGAGGCCGTCGATGCCGGCCGCTACGCCGAGGCCGCCGGTCTCTGGCCGCGCGGCATGGACGCCGAGCGCACCGCCACGCGCTCCCTGATGCGCGGCGGCGACGCGCGCACCGCCGTGCGCAGCGTGCACCGCGACATCCAGGAACTCTGGACCGACGCGTGGCAGTCGGCTGTCTTCAACCGCGTGCTCGATGAACGCATCGTGGCCGGCACGCTCGGCGCGGTGGTGCAGGGCGACGTGGCGTTCAAGCACGTGAACGGCGCCAAGTTCACCGTGGACGAGGCCGCCTGCGCCGCCACCGGCGACGAGTCGCTCACCGCGCGCGCCTCGCGCTTCGAGATCTCCGCCACGGGCCCGATGCCCGGCTCCGACGCGCTGCGTGCCACCGGCGAGGTGGCAGAGCGCGAGCGCGCCGCCATCGTCGCGCTTGGCGTGGACCCCGCGCGCTTCGACGAACCCGGCCGCCGCCCCGCGGGCGATCGCCGTCCGTTCCGCATCCGCGTCTCGAACCCGGAGCTTGAATCCGGCTTCGACGACCACGGCCCCTACGTGCGCGTGGCGTTCGACCTGCCTGCAGGCGCCTACGCCACCGTGGTGCTGCGCGAGATGCTCGGCGACGGCTTGGTGGACGCGTCGCGCGCGGAGGCGGGCGAGGCCGCCGGCGACGCTCCGCGCGATGCCGCGCGTTCCTGACGCCGGCGCGCGAAGAACCGCGTGAGCTGCCGCCCGCAATGGCGCGCCAGGATGCCCGCCACGATCGGCGGTCGATGGTTGAGCCGTCCGTCCGCGGGAATGGTCCACAGGCTGCCGCACGCACCGGCCTTCGGGTCGTGCGCGCCGAAGAACACGCGGCCGATGCGCGCGTTGACGATCGCCCCCGCGCACATGGCGCACGGCTCGAGCGTCACCGCGAGCGAGCAGTCCGAAAGTCGCCACGCACCGCGCGCGCGGCCGGCCTCGCGCATGGCGGCAAGCTCGGCGTGACCGGTGGGGTCGCCGGTGGCCTCGCGGTCGTTGGCTTGTTCCGTCACCACGGTGCGGCCCTGGTAGATCACTGCGCCCACGGGCACCTCACCCTTGTGCGCCGCGTGCCGCGCGAGCGTCATGGCGCGGAGCATCATGCCCACGTCGTTGGCGCGCGCCCCCGCGCGCAGTGCCTGCGGTCCCGCCATCCGCAGGAGCGCATGCCGTCCGCTCCGTGCGCCGCGCCGCGTGCGCGGCCCGGTCATTCGTCACCCTCGTTGCCGTCGGTGCGCCTGGGCTTGTACTTCGGGCGGCCGATCATGGTGCCGAGCGCGTTGCGGAACACGCCGCCCTCGGAGACCGCCTGCGGCGGCGCGATGGTGAGGAGGATGATGCCCAGCTCGTAGAGCAGGTAGAGCGGCACCAGCAGGAAGAGCATGCTGAACATGTCCACCGTGGGCGTGATCACCGCGGCAATGATGGTGCAGACGAAGAACGCATGCTTGCGATAGCCGCGCAGCATCCTGGTGTCGATGATCCCCACCCAGCCGAGCAGCAGCACCGCCACCGGCATCTGGAACGCCAGCGCAATGGCCGCCGCGAAGAAGAGCAGGAAGTCGATGAACTCCTCCAGCCGGTACTGCTGCGTCAGGTTGCCGGTGGTGCGCGTGGCAATGGTGCGCACTTCCATGCGCCCGTCCTCGCGGCCCGTGTCGATGGCCACGTAGAGCTGCGAGTCCTGCTTCAGCATCCACACTTCGCCGGGCTTCGCGCTTGCGGGGTCTGCATCGAGCACCGGGATTCGCGGCGCTCCCTCCACGAGCGCCGAGGGCGGCGGCGCAATGGTGCGCGGCTCCTCGACGCCGAAACTGATGAGGAGCGCCAGCATGTAGGGCAGCGCCAGGTAGAGCCCGGTGAGCCCGATGACCACCAGCGACACCGAGAGCGGCACCAGGAAGCGCGCGTAGCGTCGCTCGTGCGCGTAGAGCCCGGGCGACACGAACTTCCACAGCTGGAACAGCACCCACGGCAGCGAGAGCGTGAGCGATGCCCAGATGGCAACCTTCAGGTCCACCATCAGCGTCTCGGTGGGGCTCAGCACCTGCAGGTTGGTGGGCTGGCCCTGCGCGGCCAGTGCCTCCATCAGGGGCTGCACCAGGAAGCCGCGCACGTAGTTGCCGCCCGCAAAGAGCGCGCAGCCGATCACCAGCGGCACGATGATCGCCTTGATCAGCCGGCCGCGGAGCTCGTCCAGGTGCCCGCCGAGCGACATGAACCCGCTGAGCGGGCTGTCGTCCGGGGTTGGGTCCTGGTCAAGCGGCATGGTGGGGGGTTCAGGCTATCGCCCAATGCCCTCGGGCAGGCCGAAGAAGCGCCGCGCGTTGGCGTCCACCGTGCGCTCGAACGCGTCGAACGGCGTGCCGCGCAGCGCTGCCAGGAAGAGTCCGGTGTGCATCACGTAGCCCGGAAGGCAGGGCCTGGCGCTGCGCACGGGTTCGGGAGAGAGGAACGGTGCGTCCGTCTCGCACATGATGCGGTCGTCGGGCACCAGCTTCGCGGCGGCCGCCACTTCGGGCGCGCTGCGGAAGGTCACCACGCCGGTGAAGCTGATCCACGCGCCGAAGTCGAGCACGGCGCGCGCCTCGTCGGGGCCTTCCGTGAAGCAGTGGAAGACGAAGCGGTCGGCAGGGAGTCCGCTCCCGCGCAGGACCGGGAGGAGCTGCGGCACCGCGCGCCGGCAGTGGATCACCACGGGCTTCACCAGTCCCTCGGCGTGCCAGCCGCGGATGCGTTCGAGCTGTGCCTCCAGCACTTCCAATTGCAGGGCAGGGGCGGGTTCCTTGTAGTGGTTGTCGAGACCCAACTCCCCCCACGCCACGCACTTGGTGTGGCGCGCGGCGCGCTCCAGGTCCTGCCAATCGATGGGGTCGGCCGCGTGGAGCGGGTGGATGCCCGCCGTGCACCAGACGTCGGGATGCGCTTCGGCGAGCGCAGCGCCACGCACCGCGTCCTCGGTGGTGGTGGCAATGGTGATGAACCCATGCACACCCGCAGCGCGCGCTTCCGCCAAGACGCGGTCGAGCCGCTCGTGGATGCCGTCATAAAGAAGGTGGCAGTGGGTGTCGATCACAGGTTAAAATGTCCAATAACTTTTTACAAGCCAGCCCTGGCGCCGCAGATTGGGCGCCCCGATCCAAAAGGGTAGCAGTGGCGGCGACCGATGTTCTTGACCTCTGCAACGACGTTGCCCTACCATGTACTGTGGACTTCGTGAAAAATTGCACGAAGTTCATCGGCGTTGCCTCGTGCCATCTTGCTCGGATCTCCTGCACGGAAATACCAGATGAGTCGATTCCTGTTTCCCCGCTGGTCGAACGCGCTGCTCCCCTTCGTGCTGGTGGTCGGCGCGATCGCTCCGCTCTACATGACGCTCCTCGTCGCTTACGGCTTCAGCCCCAAGACGCTCGACGGCCAGTACCAGCCGGAGCAGCCGGTGCCCTACAGCCACGCGCTCCACGCGGGCAAGCTGGGCCTCGACTGCCGCTACTGCCACAGCACCGTCGAGAATGCGGCGCACGCCGCCGTGCCTCCCACGCAGACGTGCATGAACTGCCACACGCAGATCCACAAGGACAGCCCCAAGCTCGAGAAGGTGCGCGAGAGCTACGCCACCGGCATGCCCATCGAGTGGATCAAGGTGCACAAGCTCGGCGACTACGCCTACTTCAACCACGCCGCGCACGTCACCCGCGGCGTCAGCTGCGTCGAGTGCCACGGGCGCGTCGACCAGATGGAGGTAGTGCACCGCGCGCAGCCGCTCGCCATGGGCTGGTGCCTCGACTGCCACCGGAACGCCGTGGACCACGTGCGCCCGCCGGAAGAGGTCTTCAACCTCTCGAAGCCCACCGACTCCTGGACCAAGGACCAGCGGCTTGAGCTCATCAAGCGCTACGACCTCCACCCGAACGACAACTGCTCGACCTGCCACCGCTGATTCGCGGCATTGACAGGCGCAGGGACGACTCCAGAACAGGTCACCAGACACGGAACAGAACACATGCACGACGGCTGCAACCACGGCTCCGCCGAAACCGACAACGCTCCCGCCGCCGCCCCGCAAGGTGGCCCGGCCCGCCGCTCCGCCTATTGGCGCTCGGTGGAGCAGCTCGCCAACACGCCGGAGTTCCAGGCGTACATGCACCGCGAGTTCCAGCCCGGTGCGTCCGAGGCCACCGAGGAAGAGCGTCGCACGTTCATCAAGATGATGGGCGCGTCCTTCGCGCTCGCCGGACTCGCCGCCGCCGGCTGCCGTCGCTTCCCCGAGGCGAAGTTCGCCGAATACGCGTCGCGTCCCGCGAACCGCACGCCCGGCATCCCCGTCACCTACGCCACCAGCTACGAGCTGTGCGGCGTCGGCTTCGGTCTCCTGGCCACCAGCTTCGACGGTCGTCCGATCAAGCTCGACGGCAACCCGATGCACCCCTCGTCGCCGCTCGCCGGCGGTGCGGCCGCGATCGACCCCGCCACGCTCGCCTCGCGCGGCGTTGCGCAGGTCGGCCCGTCCAGCGCCATGACGCAGGCGCGCGTGCTCGAGCTCTATGACCCCGAGCGCAGCCGCATCGCGCTCGAGGGCGGCAAGGAATCCAACGCGAAGGCGCTCGATGCATTCATCGACGCTCGCCGCGAGTCGTGGAAGAAGGACGGCGGCGCGGGCCTCGTGGTCCTGGCCGAGCCCACCTCCTCGCCCAGCATGCTCGACGCCAGGGCGCGCCTGATGAAGGCGTTCCCGAAGGCCACGTGGGCATCGTGGTGCGCCGTCAACGACGACAGCTCGCTCGCCGGCACCGCGGCCGCCTTCGGCACCGCGCGCCGCGTGCACCCGAAGTTCGACCAGGCCGAGGTGATCCTGAGCCTCGACTGCGACTTCCTCCATGAGGACATCAACGCCGTCGCCAACTCGCGCGCGTGGGCCGCGGCCCGCTCGCTCGTGAAGCGCGACAACGGCAAGCTGGTGGCGAAGGACGCCTCCGCTGCCGCCATGAGCCGCGTCTACCAGGTGGAGGGCATCCTCACGCTCACCGGCATGAACGCCGACCAGCGCATCGCGATGAAGCCGTCGCAGGTGGCCGCGTTCGCCGCCGCCGTGGCCGACCGCGTGGGCGTGGAAGGCGCGCGCCAGATGGCCGCGTTCGCGCCGAAGCTCGGCGAGCACGACCAGGAAGTGGTCGACGCACTCGTCAACGACCTGAAGAAGGCCGGACGCAAGGCGCTTGTCGTCGCCGGTCCGCGCCAGTCCGCCGCCACGCACGCCGTGGCAGCCGCCATCAACGCCAAGCTCGGCGCGTACGGCAGCACCGTCGAGACCTCCGGTACCGACGCCGAGCAGTGCGTCGCCGGCATCCAGAAGGTGGCGGCCGCGCTCAACGCGGGCTCCGTCGACACGCTGGTGATGCTCGGCACGAACCCCGTGTTCGATGCGCCCGCCGACCTCGGCTTCTCCGCCGCCATGGCCAAGGCCAAGGCCGTGGTGCACCTCTCCTACCGCGTCGACGAGACGTCGCGCGCCGCGGGCTGCACGTGGCACGTCCCGATGACCCACTTCCTGGAGAACTGGGGCGATACCCGCGCCACCGACGGCACCGTGTCGATCACGCAGCCGCTGGTGGCGGCGCTGCTCGACTCGGCCGAGGGTGGCCGCAGCGCGCTCGAGATGGTCGCTGCGCTCTTCGGCGACGACGTCCGTACGGGCCTCGACCTCGTGCGTCGCACGCACATGGCGGTGAGCGGCAAGTCCGGCGCCGACTTCGAGGCGCACTTCCGCACCTCGCTCGACCGCGGCATCTGCGAAGGCACCGCATCCGGCCGCGAGGCGACGCCCGCCCCGAACCTCGCCGGCAAGGCGATGGCGCAGTGGATCGAGGCGCGCACCGAGGCCGAGGGCCTCGAGCTCGTCTTCTTCTGCGACGGCAAGATGCACGACGGCCGCTTCGCCAACATCGGCTGGCTGCAGGAACTCCCGGACGTCGTCACCAAGATCACCTGGGACAACGCGCTCCTCATGTCCGCGGCCACCGCGGCCAAGGTGGGCGTGAAGAGCGGCGACATGGTCTCCGTCACCGCGGGCGGCGCCTCGGCGACCGCGGCCGCGTGGGTGGTGCCCGGCATGGCGGACGAAGTGCTCGGCCTGGCCGTCGGCTACGGCCGCGGCGAGGCGGCGGGCGGCATCGGCGCGGAGTCGGGCTTCTCGGCGGCGGCGCTGCGCACCAGCAAGTGCCAGTGGCTCGTCACCGGCGCCAAGGCATCCAAGGCCGAGGGCAGCTTCGCCTTCGCGCACACGCAGGACCACGGCACCGCGGACGCCCCGGTGGAGAGCATCCCGCTCGACTCCATCCAGGAGCGCCTGCCGACCCTCATCCGCGAAGCCTCGCTCGCCCACTACAAGGAGCACCCGGACTTCGCGAAGCATGCGTCGCACGTGGCGCACCGCCTCTCCATGTGGGAGGAGTCCAACCTCGACGGCGCCAAGTACCGCTGGGCGATGACCATCGACCTCGCGGCGTGCACCGGCTGCAGCGCCTGCGTGGTGGCCTGCCAGGCGGAGAACAACATCCCGATCGTCGGCAAGGACCAGGTGGGCCGCGGCCGCGAGATGCACTGGATCCGCATCGACCGCTACTTCAAGGGCGGCACCGCCGCGCGCCCCGACGCGTACCGCGTCCAGCCCGTCACCTGCGTGCAGTGCGAGAACGCGCCCTGCGAGCAGGTCTGCCCGGTGGCCGCCACCGTGCACGACAAGGACGGCCTGAACAACATGGTCTACAACCGCTGCATCGGCACGCGCTACTGCAGCAACAACTGCCCCTACAAGGTGCGTCGCTTCAACTTCTTCGACTGGAACCGCCGCGACCCGGTCCGCACCGGCGGCGTGCTGATGACGAAGCCCGAGTACTACCTCAAGGACGGTCCGAACGACTGGACCAAGATGCAGTTCAACCCGGACGTCACCGTGCGCATGCGCGGCGTCATGGAGAAGTGCTCCTTCTGCACGCAGCGCATCCAGCAGGCGAAGATCGCCACCAAGAACAAGTGGGTGCGCGCGGGCGGCGTCGAGTCGGGTGCGGGTGCGAGCTCGATCGCCGACGGCACCGTCCAGACCGCCTGCCAGCAGGCATGCCCCACCGGCGCGATCGTCTTCGGCGATCTCAACGTCGAGGGCAGCGACGTCCTGCAGCTGCAGCGCACCAAGCGCAGCTACGACCTGCTCGAGGAGCTGAACACCAAGCCGCGCCTCAAGTACCTCGCCCGCGTCGACAACCCGGCCATCTCGCACGGCCACGAGGGCCATGGCCACGAAGGCCATGACCACGCCGGCCACGCCGCCGCAGCACAGAACGGAGGCAAGGCGTGAGCACCATCCCCGCCCCTGACCACGGACGCCCGATGCACGGATTCACCGAGATCGACAACACCGGCGAGACGCCGGGCAAGCGTTCGCCCCTCGTGCTCGGAGTGAAGGACTTCGGCGAGGTCACCGCGACCGTCTGCCGGCCCAACGAGCTCCGCAAGGTGCCCATGGCGTGGAACATCATGTTCGCGCTGAGCATGCTCCTGGTGCTCAACCTGGGCTTCGTCGTCCACTACCTGATCTTCACCGGCGTCGGCGTCTGGGGCCTCAACAACCCCGTGATGTGGGCGTTCGACATCACCAACTTCGTGTTCTGGGTCGGCATCGGCCACGCAGGCACGCTGATCAGCGCCATCCTGTTCCTGTTCCGCCAGAAGTGGCGCACGGGCATCAACCGCTTCGCCGAGGCAATGACCATCTTCGCGGTCATCTGCGCCGGCATTTTCCCGGGCATCCACATCGGCCGCGTCTGGCTGGCCTACTGGCTGTTCCCGATCCCGAACCAGATGGCCATGTGGCCCCAGTTCCGCAGCCCGCTCCTCTGGGACGTGTTCGCGGTGAGCACCTACTTCACGGTGTCGCTCCTCTTCTGGTACGTCGGCCTGGTGCCGGACCTGGCCACCATGCGCGACCGCGCCAAGGGCAAGGTCCAGCAGATCGCCTACGGCCTGTTCTCGCTGGGGTGGCGCGGCTCCAACCGCCACTGGCACCGCTACGAGCGCGCCTACCTGCTGCTGGCCGCGCTCTCCACGCCGCTCGTGCTCTCCGTGCACAGCGTCGTGTCCTTCGACTTCGCCACCAGCCAGCTCCCGGGCTGGCACACCACCATCTTCCCGCCGTACTTCGTCGCGGGCGCCATCTTCAGTGGCTTCGCCATGGTGGTGACGCTCGCGGTGCCGGCGCGCGAGCTCTTCGGCCTGAAGAACCTCATCACGCTGCGCCACCTCGACAACATGAACAAGGTCATCCTGGTGACCGGGTGCATGGTCGGCTACGCGTACGGCATGGAGTTCTTCATCGCGTGGTACTCGGGCGCGCTCTTCGAGAAGTTCGCGTTCATGAACCGTGCCTTCGGCCAGTACGCCTGGGCCTACTGGATCATGGTCAGCTGCAACGTCATCACGCCGCAGCTCTTCTGGTTCAGGAAGATCCGCACCAGCATCCCGCTGATGTTCGTCCTCAGCCTCTTCGTCAACGTGGGCATGTGGTTCGAGCGCTTCGTGATCATCGTCACCAGCCTGGCCAACGACTTCCTGCCCACCAGCTGGGACAAGTTCGAGCCCACCTGGGTCGACATCGGCACCATGCTCGGGGCCTTCGGCCTCTTCGGCGTGCTGTTCCTCCTCTTCTGCCGCTTCCTCCCGATGATCGCCATCGCCGAGGTCAAGGCCGTCATGCCGCAGGCCGACCCGCACTGGGAAGGCTGGGGCCACTCGCACGGGGCGGGCGCCAGCCCGGCCGCCGCGCACGAGCCCGGAGACACCAAGTGACCACGCTCACCACCACACAGACCGAGACGAAGACGATTGCGCCTGCCCGGCTGAACTGCCTGCTGGCGGAATTCGAGAACCCCGCGCAGATCATGGCCGCGGCCGAGAAGGTCCGCGACGCCGGCTACCGCTACTGGGACTGCCACACGCCGTTCCCCGTGCACGGGCTCGACGGCGCCATGGGCATCCAGCGCACCATCCTGCCGGTGCTGGTCTTCTGCGCCGGCGCCGCCGGATGCACCACGGGCCTCGTGCTCCAGCTCTTCACCAACTCCTTCGACTTCACCGTCTGGGCCATGGTGTGGGTGACCGGCTACCCGTTCCTCATCAGCGGCAAGCCCGCGCTCAGCATCCCGGCGTTCATCCCCGTGATGTTCGAGCTCACCATCCTGTTCTCGGCGCTCAGCTGCGTGGGCCTCATGCTCCTCATGAACCACCTGCCGCGCTTGCACAACCCGCTCTTCACGTGCGAGCGCTTCCGCCGCGCGTCCGACGACCGATTCTTCATTTCCATCGAGGCGCGGGACCCGCGCTTCTACCGCAGCAAGACCGAGGCCTTCCTGAAGTCCCTCGGCGCATCCGCCGTCGAAGCGGTGGTGGAGGACTGACGTGTTCAAGATTCCCCGCATCATCGTCTACGTCCTCATGATCGGCGGCTGCATCGCGCTGATCCCGCCGCTGGTCTTCGCACGCATGCGTGCGACGCCGAGCCCGAACCGTCCAATCCACATCTTCTGGGACATGGACTTCCAGCCGAAGTTCAAGGCCCAGGCGCCGAACCCGCTGTTCGCCGACGGCCGCGCCATGCGCCCGCCCGTGCAGGGCTCCGTGGCGCGCGGCGAGTCCTACGTGGACACGCACATGTTCGAGGGCGTCGTGGATGGCCAGTGGGCCACCGCGCTGCCGACCTCGATGAAGCTCGACCAGGCCACGCTCGAGCGCGGCCAGCAGCGCTTCAACATCTACTGCTCGGCCTGCCACGGCTACTCGGGCTACGGCGACGGCGCCGTGAACCAGCGCGCCATGGAGCTGGTCTCCAACGTCAACGGCCCCGTCAACGGCACCCAGTGGGTCGCCGCCAAGAGCCTGCATGACGAGACCACGCGCCACCAGCCCATGGGGCAGCTCTTCAACACCATCACCCACGGCATCCGCAACATGGCCGGCTACGGCGCGCAGATCTCCGTCACCGACCGCTGGGCGATCGCCGCCTACGTCAAGGCGCTGCAGTTCAGCCAGGACGCCGGCTCCTCCGGCGCGAAGGTCGCCGGCGCGGCCAACTGAGCACGCCACGCACCGACAGCACCAGACACGAAAGACACAGCATGGCCCACGACCACCATCACGCGCCCGACCTCTCCGCCGGCAACCTGACCGGCTCGAGCCTCGCGATGCACGCGCGCAACTGCGGGATCGCCGCCGCCGCCTTCCTGGGCTTCGGCGCCTGGAACGGCTTCCGTTCCGGCGACACCGCGCACTTCGCCCGCACCTACCTGGTGTGCATGATGTTCGCGCTGGCGATCTGCCTGGGCGCGCTCTTCTTCGTCATCGTGCAGCACCTGACGCGCGCCGGCTGGAGCGTCGCGGTGCGCCGCCCGGCCGAGGCACTCGCGCAGAACCTGCGCTGGATGTGGGTGCTCTTCCTGCCGATCGCGTGGATGGGCTGGACCGGCCACCTGGACGAGCTCTTCCCCTGGGCCAACCTGGAAGAGATGGCCAAGATCTCGCCTGCCGAGGCGCAGCTGGTGGCCAACAAGTCCGGCTTCCTCAACGAGAGGTTCTTCTTCGTCCGCGCCGCCATCTACTTCGTGGTGTGGGGCGGGCTCGCCAGCTTCTTCTGGACCTCGAGCCTCCGCCAGGACCGCACCGGCGATCCGGCCATCACCGCCACCTGCCGCAAGTGGGCCGGCCCGTCGATGATCCTCTTCGGCCTCACGATCACCTTCGCTGCCGTCGACTGGATGATGAGCCTCTCGCCCGCATGGTTCAGCACCATGTTCGGCGTGTACTTCTTCGCCGCGTGCGTCACCTGCGGCTACAGCGTCATGACCCTCATCTGCCTGCGCCTGCAGCGCGACGGCCAGCTCAAGGGCATCATCACGGCCGAGCACTACCAGGACCTCGGCAAGCTCATCTTCGCCTTCGGCGTGGTGTTCTGGGCGTACATCGCGTTCAGCCAGTTCATGCTGATCTGGTATGGAAACCTCCCTGAAGAGACCGCGTGGTACCTCCCGCGCCAGGTCGGCGGCTGGCTCTGGCTGAGCTGGGCGCTCCTCTTCGGCCACTTCGTGCTGCCGTTCGTCTTCCTCATCTCGCGCTGGCCCAAGCGCTGGCCCGCCACGCTGGCCGCCGGCTGCGTGTGGATGCTCGTCTTCGGCTTCATCGACCTGTACTACCTGATCATGCCGCACGTGCCGCATGACCTGGGCGAGTTCGCCAACTACCGCGAGTTCGCCGAGAAGCACGCCAGCGACTCGCCGCACCTGGGCGACCCGACGCTCATCTTCCTGGCCGCCGGCGTCCTCGCGCTGGTGCTCGCGATGACCGCCCGTTCGCTCAAGGGCAAGTCGCTCCTGGCCTCGCGCGACCCGTCGCTCGGCGAGAGCCTGGCGTTCCAGAACATGTGAGCCAACCAACGGAACACACCATGTCCACCGCAACGCAGCAGAACGAATTCGAGACCTCCACCGGGATCCTCTGGGACGATCCGGAGGCAGGCAAGACCTGGCTGGTGGCCCTGATGGGCATCGCCATCCTCGCGGCGCTCGTCATCGCCATCAGCGTCATCTACTTCCAGACCGAGGGCAACGAGTTCGAGGCCAAGGTCATCGAGCCCGAGTATGTGGCCCTCAAGGACCTGACGGCACGCCAGAAGGACCTGCTCGACTCCGCCGGCTCCTACACCATCGAGGTGGGTGGCCAGCAGGTGACGCGCGAGCGCATCAAGGTGTCCGACGCCATGCAGATGGTGGCGGGCAACCCGTCGCTCGCCGTCCCCAGCGCGTCCGCAAAGAAGTCCGCTCCGGCCGCCCCCGCGGCGTCTGCGCCGGCACCGGCAACTGCGCCCGGCCAGAAGAAGTGATCCTGCCTACGGTTCCATGATGCGCATCGCCCGCAACATCCTCGCCTCGCTCGCCGCAAGCGCCGCCACCGCGACGCTGTGCGCGCAGGTGTCGGTCGGCGGCGGATACGTCCCTTCGGCCCCCACCGCCGATGCGATCCCGGAGCTCGAGGGCGTCACCATCATCGACAAGCTGGACTCCCAGCTGCCGCTCTCGGCCACGTTCCGCGACGATCACGGGAACCCCGTGACCCTGCGCGACGTCCTGCCGAAGGATCGCCCGGCCATCCTGCAGATCGGCTACATGAAGTGCCCGATGCTCTGCAGCCTGGTGATGAACGCGCTGGTGCGCGGCATCCAGGACATGGACTGGACGGTGGGCCAGCAATACGACATCATCGCCCTCTCGGTGAACCCGAAGGAAGGCCCGGACCTCGCCGAAGGCAAGAAGGCGGGCTACGTCGCCGAGTACGGCCGGCCGAAGTCCGCGGCAGGCTGGCACTTCCTCACCGGAGAGGAGTCGTCCATCCGCTCGGTCACCGACGCGGTGGGCTTCGAATACCGCATGCAGGAGAACGGCGAGTACTCGCACGCCGCCGGCATCTTCATCCTCACGCCGGACGGCCGCCTCAGCCGCGTCCTCTACGGCGTGAAGTACGACTCCGCCAACGTCCGCATGGCCCTCCTCGAGGCCTCGCAGGGCAAGGTGGGCACCACGCTCGACCGGATCATCCTCTGGTGCCACATCTACGACGCCCAGGCGGGCGGCTACGTGGTGATGGCCATGCGCGTCATGCAGCTCGGGGGCGTGCTCACGCTCATGGTGCTGGGTGGTGGGCTGGGCTGGTTCTGGTGGCGCGAGGCACAGGCAAGTCGCCTGGCTCCGCCCGCGGCCGCGCACACCGGAGGCTCCGCGCACTGACGCGCAGCCGACTCGAATTCACGAAGGGACGAACACCATGCCAATGACTTCCCAGATCATCAGCCACGCCGCCTCGCAGGCTTCCGCACTCGCGGTCCTGGCCCAGTCGGGGGCCCAACCGGCCGCCCCGTCGGGGGCAGCCTCCGGACCCACGGCGCCCACCTTCTGGATGCCCACCGGCGCCTCCACCATCTCCGGCGGCGTCGACCACACCCTCGACGTCATCAACTGGATCTGCTACTTCTTCGTCGCGCTGGTCGTGGGGCTGACGGTGTACTTCGTGGTGAAGTACCGCCACCGCAAGGGCGAGCGCTTCCGCACCGACTTCCCGCACCACAACACGCCGCTCGAGGTCACCTGGTCGATCATCCCGACCATCATCGTGATCGGCATCTTCGTGGTGGGCTTCCGCAGCTACCTCGACATCTACACGGCGCCGAAGAATGCCTTCGACATCAAGGTCACCGCGCAGAAGTGGGCGTGGAACTTCCAGTACCCCAACGGTGCCACCAGCGACGACCTCTACGTGCCCGCCGGCCGCCCGGTGCGCCTGATCCTGCGTTCGAGCGACGTGCTGCACTCGCTCTACATCCCCGACTTCCGCGTCAAGCGAGACGTCGTGCCCGGGCGCTACTCCTACGCTTGGTTCCAGTGCGACTACCCGTCCGGCCAGCCCGGCAAGAGCCCGCGCAACCCCAACGCCAAGAAGGTGGAGGGTCCGGAGGATCCGGCGCAGGTGTACAACCTGCACTGCACCGAGTACTGCGGCACCGGCCACTCCAAGATGAACCGCTACGTCTACGTCCTCGACGAGGCGTCGTTCAGCCAGTGGATGATCGACCAAAGCCAGTGGCTCGACAAGATCCCCGAGGAAGAGCTGTTCTTCAAGGCCGGACCCAAGCTCTTCGCGCGCTGCCAGCAGTGCCACTCCCTCGACGGCTCCCAGGGCATCGGGCCTTCGTGGCAGGGGATCGTGGAGCGGGTCAAGGCCTACCCGAACGTCGGCGACGGCAAGAAGTACGGCACGTGGGAGGACTACGTGCGCACCTCGATCCTCGTGCCCGGCGACTACGTGGTGCCCGGCTACGGCAACGTCATGCCGTCCTTCAAGGGACAGCTGAACGACAAGTCCGTCGACGCCCTGATCGGATACATGGAACACCTCAGCGATTTCGATCCCAAGACCGGCAAGTACCTGAAGGCCGACGCCGCGAAGTGACGCGCGCCTCCAAGAACGCATTGACCACCTAACAGGAAGTCCAGACCATGACCACCATTCCGCTTCCGTCCTCCGGCCCCGTCCGAGACACGATCGAGGCCCGCCCCGAAGGCGATAACTACCTGACGCACACGCGCGGGCTGTTCTCGTGGATCTTCACCCTCGACCACAAGCGCATCGGCGTGATGTACATGTGGAGCGTGCTGGGCGCGTTCCTGCTCGGCGGCGTCTTCGCACTGCTGGTGCGCACGGAGCTGCTGACGCCAGGTCCCACCATCACCGAGGACGCCAACACCTACAACCAGTGGTTCACGCTGCACGGCGCCATCATGGTGTTCCTGGTGATCATCCCGAGCATCCCCGCGGCGCTCGGCAACATCATTCTCCCGGTCATGCTGGGCGCGAAGGACGTGGCCTTCCCGCGCCTCAACCTGTTCAGCTACTACCTCTGGGTCGCCGGCGCCATCCTGTGCGTCGCGTCGCTCGCGATGGGCGGCTTCGACACCGGCTGGACCTTCTACACCCCGTACTCCACCACGACCACCGCGGGCGGCGTGATCCCGGTGCTGACCGCCGCCTTCGTGCTCGGCTTCAGCTCCATCTTCACGGGCCTCAACTTCGTGGTCACGGTGCACAAGCTGCGTCCCCCGGGCATGACCTGGTTCCGCATGCCCCTGTTCCTGTGGGCGCTCTATGCCACGGCCATCATCCAGGTGCTCGCCACCCCGGTGCTCGGCATCACCTTGCTGCTCCTGATCGTCGAGCGCACCGTGAACATCGGGATCTTCAACCCGGCCATGGGCGGCGACCCGGTGCTCTACCAGCACTTCTTCTGGTTCTACAGCCACCCCGCCGTGTACATCATGATCCTGCCCGCCATGGGCATCATCAGCGAGATCATCGCGGTCAACAGCCACCGGTCGATCTTCGGCTACCGCTTCATCGCGTTCAGCTCGATCGCCATCGCCATGTTCAGCTTCATCGTGTGGGGCCACCACAT
>CAMBSR010000023.1 GCA_945870475.1 Phycisphaera mikurensis NBRC 102666 | reverse complement strand
GGCTTGTCGGCCTTCTCGCCCTTGGGCCGCTCGCCCTCCGGCGAATCACCGCGCTGGCGACCACCGCGGCCGCTGCCTTCGCCGAACATCCCGCGATCCTGTATCGGCTCGCCCTTCTTGACGGCCTCGGTGCGCTCGACCACCCGCTCGTCGGTCCGCTTCTGCTCCTGCACGAGATCCTCGCGCATGGCCTGCATCTGCTCGTCGAGCGCCACCAGTTCCTGTGCGCGCGCCTTCAGGTCCACGTCCACCTGCGCCTTCACCTTGGCGGCGATCTGCGTCTCGAGCGCCTTCGCCTTGGTCGCGTCGCCGGCAGCCTGCGCCGCGCGGTACGCCTCGCCGAGGGTGCGCAGCTCCAGCTGGAGCCGCACGTCCTCCACGCGGATCGCGTAGAGCCCGGGATTGCGCTCCTTCAGGACGGCAAGCGACACCAGGCGCCGCGCGCTCTGGCGCATCGCCTGCGACATGTCGTCGGGGGCAACGTTCCGCTTTTCCTCGAGCTGCTTTGCAAGGTCGGGCGACACGTCGCGCGCCACCGCAATCACGCGGTCGATCATCTCCTGCGGCATCGGGCCATCGGGCCGCCAGCGCATGCCGTCGGTGCGGCGCTGCTCGTTGCCGGCGCCGCCGGCCTCGCCGGCCTGGCCCGCCACCTGCACGCGGCCTTGCCCCGGCGACTGCGGGGCCGCCTTCGCGTCCGTGCCGTTCGCATCCTTCGCACCGCCTGCTGGGGGAGCCGCGGGCGCCGCGTACTGCGGCATGGGCTCGCCGGCAACACATACGGCACCGATCCCATGGAGGGCGGCGCACGCAACGATCATCTGGAGTGCAGTCGCGCGGAGCGCGTGGCGCGCGGCGTTCACCGCTTGCCTCCGGCCGCAAGCAGTTCGTCGAGTTCGACGGTGACGTCGTCGACGGAGTGTCCGGAGGTGAGGACGATGGCGCTCGCATCGAAGCTGCTGCCGCCCTCGGTGGACTTGAGTGCGGCGTCTGCATCGATGAGTGCCACGAGCAACGCCTCGGAACCGCCGACCGGCGCGATCTCGGCCGCACGCACCGAGACGAGTTCGGGCGCGGCGACGGACGTGCCGCGGCCATTGATCATCAGGAACGCCGCAGTGGCACCGACCACCACCACCGCCGCCGCGGACATTGCCCAGCGGCGGAAGGCGTGGAGCACCAACGGCGGCTGCGCACCGCGCAGGTCCGCCACGCTGGCGGCGAACACCCGGTCGGCCAGGCCCGCGCGTTCCCGCGCGAACTCAGCGCCGGACGCGTCGAGCCGCGCTGCGAGCGCACGGAGTGCGTCGTCGGACAGGTGGTCGTCGGGGTGCTGCTGGTGCATGTCGTTCATCCTTGGGTCACTCACGGCTCGTACCTCCTGCGAAACGCCCGTTTGCGGGCTTCGATTGCATGGCTTTTCTCCGGCAAAGCCGGATAACCGGGCTTCCCGGCGGATTCTTCGGAACGGTCGTCATGGCCGGCCCTCCCCGCCCGGGGCATCCGCCGCCGGGCCTTCCAGGATGGCGCGCAGCTTGGCCAAGGCCCGGTGATGGCGCGCCAGCAGGGTGCCCAAGGGCTCCCCGAGGTGCTCGGCCATCTGCTTGAAGCTCATTCCGCCCACATGGCGGAGGTCGATGATCTCGCGGTCGGAGGGCGAAAGCCTGGCCACGGCGAGCTGCAGTGCCGAGAGCTCCTCGGCGCTCGCCCGGCCGGCGGACCGGTCCGGCGCCGCCCCCGCCAGGCCCTCCAGCACCTCGTTCTCCCCGGCCGGCTTCGCCTGGCGGCGCTTGCGCCGGGCATCGTCCCGCAGGCGGTTCATGGCGATGCGGAACAGCCAGCTCTCGAAGCGGCCGCCCTCCACGTACTCCGGCAGCTTGGCTGCCAGCGTGCAGAAGACCGACTGCGTCACTTCCTCGGCCAGCTCCGGATCGGCGCCCTGCGAGCGCAGCAGGCCGTAGACCCGGCCGGAATACTCGCCGACGATCGCCCGCCACGCGGCTTCATCGCCGCGCGCAGCGCGCGAGAGGACTTCGGGGGACGATGGGCCGTCCGCTTGCATGCCGACGGATGAACGCGGCTCCCGCCCCTCCCTTGCATCGCGTCCGCTCACGCGGGGATGTCCCCGTACTCGGCCACCGACTCGGAATGGCCGACGTACTCGACGCCGCGCGCCATTCCCTGCGCCGCCAGGTTGCGGAACGCCGTGGAACTGCTGTCCCACATGAGTTCCACCGTGCCCGTGGGGCCGTTTCGCTGCTTGGCCACGATCACCTCCGCCACGTTGGCGCGGTTGGGGTTGGCCTCGAGCCAGTTGGGATCCTGCTTGTGGTAGTAGGCCTCGCGGTGGAGCATCATCACCACGTCGGCGTCCTGCTCGATGGAGCCCGACTCGCGGAGGTCGCTCATGCGCGGCCGATGGCCTTCCCGGCCTTCCGCCTGGCGGTTGAGCTGGCTCAGGCAGATGACCGGGACATCCAGCTCGCGCGCCATTGCCTTGACGCCGCGGGAGATCTCGCTCACCTCCACCTGGCGGCTCTCGACGCGCGTGCCCGAGCTCATGAGCTGCAGGTAGTCGATGACGATGGCGTCGATGTTGAACTTCTCCTTCAGGCGGCGCGCCTTGGAGCGCATCTGCAGGAGCGTCATGCCCGGGGAGTCGTCGATGTAGATCGGCGCGGACGAGAGGCTCTCGCAGGCGCCCATGATCCGCTGCCATTCCTCGCGCGACAGCATGTTCTTGCGAAGCTTCTGGCCGTCCACGCCGCCCTTGGCGCAGAGGATGCGCTGCACCAGCTGCTGCTTGCCCATTTCCAGGCTGAAGAACGCCACGCCGTTGGAGGCGGCAGCCATGTTCTCGGTGATGTTCAGCGCGAACGCGGTCTTGCCCATCGAGGGACGCGCCGCCAGGATCACCATCTCGCCCTTCTGCAGGCCGCTCAGCATCTCGTCGAGCTCGTCGAAGCCGGTGGGCACGCCGGTGACGTGCTTGCCCTCGTTGCGCTCGAGCGTGCGGATGGTCTCGTCCAGGATGTCGCGCAGCGCGGACGCGGCGCGCGCCTCGCGGCGCTGCGCGATCGCGAAGATCCGTGCCTCGGCCTCACCGAGCGTGAGCACCGGGTCCTGGCGCGACTGATGCGCATCCACCAGGATCTCGCCCGCCGCGCGGATCAGTTCGCGCAGCGTGGCCTTCTCGCGGACGATGCGCGCGTACTCGGGCGCGTTGGCCGCGGTGGCGACGCCCTCGGCGAGGTCCATCAGGTACGCGGAACCGCCGACGTCCTCGAGTACGCCGTGGTCCTTCAGGCGCTGCACGAGCGAGACGATCTCCACCGTCGCGGTGGAGTCGTAGAGCGCGACCATGTGCTGAAAGATGGTGGCGTGCCCGGCCTTCGCGAAGTCGTCGGGCTGGCTCACGATGCCGATGACGTCGGCGATCACCTTCGGATCGACGATCATCGCGCCCAGCAGGCTCATCTCCGCCTCGGGGGCGGCGGGCGGAAGCGCCGAGAAGAGGCGCGCCACCTCGGCGGGATCGGCCACCGTGCGACGCACGGCATCGCGCCGGCGGTTGGAGCGGTCACCCGGGCGGGCGGCATCGCCGCGACCGTTCGACCCTGTCTGCTCTTCCATGGCTCTGCTGCTCCTGTCGGGAACCGGGTCCCGCGTCGCGCAATCGCATCACGCGCGCAACGTGCGTTCGATCACTCTTCGCCGGCGGCAGCGCCGACCAGCTGCGGCACGTTGGTGCCGCCATCCACGCAGTGCTTCATCAGACGCCCCACGCGGAAGCGCGCGGTGCGCTTGGCGGGAACGGTGACGCGCTCGAGGGTCTTGGGGTTCTGCGCAACGCGCTCGGCACGCTCACGGACGTCGAAGACGCCGAAGTCACGGAACTCGAGGCGGTTGCCCTTGCCCAGCTCGTTGATGATCTCGTCGAGGAACCCCTGGACCACGCGGCGCACGTCCTGACGCTTGAGACCGGACTGCTCGGCGATGCGCTCGATCAGTTCCTTCTTGGTGACGGTCGACATGGGTGCCTCCTAGTATGCGTTGGGAGCGGGCAATCGGCGCCCGCATCGTGGCGTGCAGTATGGAAACGAGCGCGGGTCGAGTCAAGCAACGAATGGCGCAAGTACGCAGATTGCAATGGTTTGTGGCCAGCCCAGTTGACAGGCTGTCCCCCGACCATGCGCCGGGGCGCGAATAACACCCTGTCAGTTCTCCTGAGAAACGGCTCCGGCTCCCAACCGCCCAAGCGCGTGCCGCACGGAGGCCTCCCCATCGAGGAAGTCGATCCCGGCCCGCACCACCAGCCATTCGACGCCCGGCGGATCACGGAACAGCCGCCCGAACTTCGCCCAGTCCTTCCCGGAGCAGAGGACCGCCGCGTCCTTCTGGCGCGCGCGCACCACGATGCGCTCCACGTCGGCGGCGGTGAACGCGTGATGGTCGCGGAAGCGGATGTCGTCCGCGATGCGCGCGCCGTGCGCGATCGCATCGGCGGCGAACGCATCCGGATGCGCGAGCGCGGTCGCCACCACCACGCGCTTGCCAGCAAGCGCGGCCATCGGCATGTCATGCCCGCCCGCACCGTGGCGCTCGATGCGCGTCCAGGCATGGCGAGTCCACGCAACGGGCGGCCGGCCATGCAGCAGCTCGATGGATTTCGCCAACGCCGGGTCCACGCGTTCGGCACGGGTCACCACCACCATGCCGGCGCGCCGAAGCGCCGAGGCAGGTTCGCGCAGCCAACCCACCGGCAGCAGCGCGCCGTCGATCGCCGGACGCGTGGCATCGACCAGCACGATGTCGAGGTCGCGCGCGATGCGCCGATGCTGGAATCCGTCGTCAAGCACGACGCAATCGATGCGCGGATCCTCCGCCCGCGCCTGCGCGATCGAGGCCACGCGGTCGGCACCCACGGCAAGCGGCACGCCCGGGAGCATCGCGCGGTATTCCTCGGCTTCGTCGGAGATCCCATCGCGCGCGCCGTAGCCGCGGAGCGCGATCGCAGGCCGATGTCCCGAGGAAACCAGTGCCTCCGCACACCAGCGCACGAACGGGGTCTTGCCCGTGCCTCCCACCGACACATTGCCGACGCTGATCACCGGTACGCCGACACGCTCCGCCGTGCGCATGCCCCACATCGCATTGCGCGCACGCACGCCCACGCCGTAGGCCAGTGCCGCAACGTGCGCGAGCGGCGCAAGTGCCGGATGCAGCGGACCGGAGGCAGTCATGCGCCACGCCCCTTCGAGAGGAGCGGGAGCACGAGCCGCGAGGGAAGCCCCATCACGGTCTCCGGATCGCCGTCGCAACGCAGCGGCCATCCGGCGGCCACGCAGTCGGAGTAGTTGTAGCCACCTGCCTTGCCGCGCCACGCGTCGGTGTCCAGGTGGCGGGCGAGCGCTTCGGAATCCAACGCGCCCAGCGACACGGTCGCGGAATCGGCGAAGATGCGGCGCGCCCCCGAGGCCCGGTCCACGAGGCACACGCCGGTGACCACGTCGTGCGAGCGGGATTCGAACGAACGGATCATGCGGTCGGCCGATTCACAATCGGCGGGTTTTCCGATCACCTCGCCTTCGCGAACGCACATCGTGTCCGCGGCCAGCACCCAGCGCGGACCCCCGCTGCCGAAGCGCGCGATCGTTTCCGCCAGCACCTGCCGCGCCTTGAACCATGCCAGGCTCATCACGTAGCGGCCCGGATCGCTGCCGTCCGCCGGAGCATCGGCATCGTCGATGGATGGCACCAGCACCGTGAACCCGATGCCCGCCGCAGCGAGGATCTGTGCGCGGCGCGGCGACCCACTTGCAAGGATGAGGTGCGATTCGGGCATGCAGCCGCGCGGTGCGCGAGGCGGGGCGAGTATAGTTCCGCGCCCGACCACTCCCGGGACGGCCGACGCACCACGATGCCCGATCCAGCGCCAAACCCGAACGATTCCCGCGGTGCCACGGACCGCGCGAGGCTCGGCACCACCATGGCCGGCGCCAGCGCGCGGCACTCGGTGGAGACCCTGATCGGCCGCGCCGCCGTCGAGCGCGGCATGGCCACGCGGGACCAGGTGCTCGCCGCGTTCGAGGTGCTCAAGGCATTTCCGAAGGAAGAGCGGGCCGCCAACTTCATACAGGTGTTCGTGCAGCGCGGCGTGCTGAGCGCCGAGCAGATCGAGCAGCTCCGCGGCTGGGTCTCGGAGGACGAGTCCCCGGCGGCGAAGTCCGGCTCGGGCATGGCGGCGCCGACCGTGTCCTCGGCGCAGATGATCCCCGGCTACGAGATCATCAAGAAGCTCGGCGCGGGCGCCATGGGAACCGTGGTCCTCGCCAAGCAGCTCAGCCTCGACCGGATGGTGGCCATCAAGCTCCTCCCCAAGAAGTTCGCGAGCGACGCGCAGTACATCGACCGCTTCTACAAGGAAGGCCGCGCCGCGGCACGCCTCAACGATCCGAACATCGTCGGCGCGTACGACGTCGGCCAGGCCCCGGGCGGCGAGTACTTCTTCGTCATGGAGTTCATCGACGGCGACACCGTCTTCGACCGCATCCAGGCGAAGCGGCGCATCCCCGAGCGCGAGGCGATCCACATCGCGCGCCAGGCCGCGAGCGCCCTCAAGCACGCGCACGCGAAGGGCTTCATCCACCGCGACGTGAAGCCGAAGAACCTGATGATCAACAAGGGCGGCGTGGTCAAGCTCGCCGACCTCGGACTTGCACGGGCCGGCGGCGATACCGCGGCCGCCAGCGAGGAAAAGGGCAAGATCTTCGGCACTCCGTACTACATCTCGCCGGAGCAGATCCGCGCCAGGGACGTCACGCCCGCCACCGACATCTACGGGCTCGGCGCAACGCTCTACCACATGGTCACCGGCCGCGTCCCCTTCGACGGCACCGCCCCGAAGGAAGTGATGCAGAAGCACCTGCGCGATGCGCTGGTGCCGCCCGACCAGATCGCCACCGACCTGTCCGGCGGGCTCTCGATGATCATCGAGATGATGATGGCCAAGGATCCGCGCGAGCGCTACCACTCCGCGGACGACCTGATCGAGGACCTCGATCACGTTGCCGAGGGCGAATCACCGGTGCACGCGCGGCCGAAGTTCGACCCGCCGGCCGCGGGCGGGATGGATGGCCTCGGCGGTCCCGCGGATGGGCAGGTGGCCATCGCCGCGGTGCAGCGCGCGCCAAGCCCGTGGTCGACGACCATGGGGATCGTCATCCTCGCGCTGCTGGGCGTGAGCGTGGCGGCGAACCTGGTGATGGTCATGCTGCTGATGCGGCGTTGAGCGCACCGCTCCGCCTCGGGCAACTCAGCGCACTTCCACAAGCAACTCGATCTCGACGCTCGCGCCGAGCGGCAGCGCGTTCGTGCCGACGGCCGCGCGCGCATGGCGACCCGCCTCGCCGAAGAGCTGCTGCAGGAGCTCGCTTCCGCCGTTGGCGACCTTCGGCTGGTCGGTCCAGCCGTTGTCGGACTGGATGAATGCGCCCACGCGCACCACGCGCACCACGCGCGAGAAGTCGCCGCCGATCTGGTCGCCGAGGACCGCCAGGCCATTGAGCACGCACTGGCGGGCCGCCGCCTGGGCCGCCTCGAACGAGCACACGGAGGGAACCGGCCCGGTGGCCATGAGCTGGCCGTCCTTCATCGGGAGCTGGCCGGAGATGTAGACGAGGTTCCCCGAGCGGACGGCCGGCACATAGGCGGCCACGGGCTTGGGGGCGGGCGGGAGGGTCAGGCCGAGCGCCGAGAGCTGCTGTTCGAAGGTCATGGCCGCATCGTAAGGAGGGGCGCGCCCTGCCGGGGGCCCGTCCGTTATTGGATGCAGGAGTAAAGAATTTCGGGGAATCCGCGCCGGGATGCGCCACCCATCGAACTGCGCCGCCCGTATCTTTCTCTTGGACACGCAGCGCGATTGCGCCGCCTGCCCGACATCCCGACGCGCCTGGAGCCACACGTGCCCCGGCTCACCACTCGATGCGGCATCCCCCGCGTCCTGCCCCGCAGGACGGTCCCAGATGGGACTTCACGGAACATGAACTGATGCCATTCCTTCGCCGCATCACTGGTACCCGGCACACCCGGAACCCCGCGGACGCTTCGTCCTGACCGACGCCGCTGCCCGCCCCCGAAGGCCCAGATGCCCGTGCAGTCTGCCGACTGCCGCCCCACGAATGCCGTCGGGCGTGCAATGGTCGTCTTTCACCGCACCCGGCATCCCCCCATGCGCACCGCAATCTGCCTTGCAGATGCCCCGCGGGCATCGGCGCTCCAACGCCGACACCCCCGGGACATCACGAAGGGTGGCCCACGGGCCACCGGCGAAGTTCACAAAGCCCGCGCGTGCGGGCCGCCGAGACCGAGAAGTCGTGCTCACTGCTACAGGAGAGACTGACCCATGAAGAAGCGTGCATTTACGCTGGTCGAGCTGCTGGTGGTCGTTGCCATCATCGCCCTGCTCGTCGGCCTGCTGCTGCCGGCGCTGGCCAAGGCCCAGCAGACCGCCAAGACCGTCAAGGACTCGAACCAGATCAAGCAGATCCACACCGCCATGGTGGGTCGTGCCAACGAGTCCAAGGGCAAGATGCCCACTCCCGGCCTGATCAACCGCCTGTCCTACAACGGCCAGCAGATCCCCGGCGAGGGCGAAGAGGACTTCGCGCAGAACAAGACGCAGAACCTGTACTCGGCCTGCGTCGCGCAGCAGCTCTTCAACACCGACATCCTGATCGGCGCCACCGAGGTCAACCAGGTCGTCAAGCCGTACACCAACTACAACTACGCGGCCTACCGCCCGGCAACGGACGTCTACTGGGATCCGAACATGAAGGCCAAGATCGACGCCGCCCCCGGCGCCGACGAGTGCCACACGAGCTACGCGCACCAGATCCTCTGCGGCCTCCGCAAGTCCCAGCACTGGCGCAACAACCTCGACTCGACACGCCCGCACTTCGCGACGCGCGGCGTCAAGAACGGCGTTGTCACCGGTGACGACTACGAGCAGAGCCCGACGCTCCGCCTCCACGGTCCGGGGAAGACCTGGGAAGGCAACGTCTGCTTCGGCGACACCCACATGGAGTTCGTCGAGACCTTCCGCCCGGACGGCGTGTTCTACGAGTGCGGCACCTTCAACGGCGGCAACCTGACGAAGGACAACCTGTTCCAGTGCGGCGGCACCACCCCGGCTGAGTTCACCGGCAACGGCTGCGTCGACGTGAACGCGACGAACGCTCCGCAGCCGTGGGCCGGCGGCGACGCCATGCTCGGCATCCACCCCAACACCCCGACGAAGTGGATCGCCATCCCGGTGTACGACCGGCGTGACGACCAGTGATCCCGGATCAACGGCACCAACACGAAGGAAACCACCACATGAAGAATGCACAGAACCGCAACGGCAGCAAGGGCTTCACGCTCGTCGAGCTGCTCGTCGTCATGGCGATCATCGCCCTGCTCCTCGGCCTGCTCCTGCCTGCCCTCGCCAAGGCCCGCGCCACGGCCCGCCAGGTGAAGGACCAGACCCAGGTCAAGCAGATCCACCAGGGCTGGCTCACGGCCTCCAACGACTCCGGAGGCGTGCTCCCGCTCCCCGGCGAGATCAATCGCGGCGGCACCGTGCCGGGCCGCGGCGACATCGACGAGATCCAGAACAACCACGCGAACCTGCACGGCGCCATGATCGGCCGTGGCTACGTGAACGCGCAGATCCTGGTCTCGCCCGCCGAGGTGAACTCGAAGGTGGTCGCGTGCGCGACCTACAACATGAACCGCATCAACCCGGCCACGGATTGCTACTGGGATCCGATCGACCAGGCGGGCGCGGGCTCCGGCGGCACCCTGCCGAACCCGGCCACGGGCTTCCGCGCGGACCTGACCACCCAGTGCAACACGTCCTACGCCGTCATGCCGCTCGACCCCGCGTCGCGCCGCAGGACCGAGTGGCGCAACACGGGCAACTCGCGCTTCGCGATCATGGGCAACCGTGGTCCGAAGGCGGGCAACCCCACCAGCGCCGATTACACCAACTCCAAGACCCTGCTCATCCACGGCGGCTCGAGGGAATGGGACGGCAACATCGGCTACAACGACAACCACGTCGAGTACGGCCGCACGTTCTATCCCGAAAACGTGAAGCCGCTGAACCAGGCCTCATGCAGCGGCGGTGGCGCCGACCTGATCGTGAACTCGCTGTCGCAGGACAACATCTTCAAGAACGACACCGGCTGCCAGACCAACGCCAAGAAGAACGTCGACAGCGTGCTCTGGATCCAGAGGCGGTCGACCAACACCACGGCCAACGGCATCGTCACCGCCGATGCCTTCGACGGTGGCGACTTCGTCTCCTGGGACTGAGTCCGCCATGCACAACCACCTGCTCACGGCAACCTTCCCCGAGGCCGGCGCCAGTCGCCGGCCTCGGTGTTTTTGGCCGGGATATCCTGCGGCGATGATCCGATGGGCAACCACGCGCATGCTTCGGGCGGTGATGGCGGTGGCGCTGGCGGCGATCGCCGTGCCCGAGCGCCCGGCGCAGGCACAGGAGCCTGCCATCGCTCCGGTGGCCGTCCCTGCCTGGCGCCAGGCCTCGCGCGTGGCGGTCGTCACCGTGCACGGGGAGATCGATGCGGTCACGCGGGCAAGCACGGAACGGCGAATCGCGGCGGCGGCCGCGGCCGGTGCCGGCGCCGTGGTGCTGGAGCTCGACACCCCGGGCGGCGACATGTACGCGACGCTCGAGCTCTGCCTCTACCTGAAGGACCGCGCCACGGTGCCGGTCTGGGCCTGGGTGCATCCGAAGGCGTACAGCGCGGGGGCGATCATCGCGCTCGCATGCCGCGGAATCCTGGTCTCGCCAGGCGGCGCATTCGGCGACGCAGCGCCGATCTCGGTGATCCCGGGCCTTGGCCTGCAGCCGATGCCGGTGGCCGAACGCGCGAAGATGGAGGCCCCCGTGCTCTCCGAGGTGGTCGACAGCGCGCGCCGACGTGGCTACGACGAGAACCTGGTGCGCGCCTTCGTGAGCGCGCCGGACGAGGTCTGGCTTCTCGAGCGCAACGACCAGGGGGCACGCATGTTCGTGGGCCGGCAGGAGTACCGCGAGGCCTTCGGCACCGATCCGCCGACGACACGTGCAGCCGGCTCGGGGCGCGGCGAATTCTCGCCCGGAGCACCGACCGTGCCGTTCGTCGACCTCCGCCTTCGCCGCAAGGCGGACGAGGGGCCGAGCAATCCGGCGGAGCGCGATGCGCAGGTCGAGTACGAGCAGACGCGCCCGCCGGTGCGCGAGCGGCTTACCGCCGAGGAGGCACAGGACTGGCATGTCATCGCCCAGGTCGACGGCGCGGAGGAGCTGCTCGTGACCTATGCGCCGGAAGCCATCGCATTCGGGCTCGCGGAGCGCACCGTGGCCGACGACCGTGAGCTCGCGGCACACTTCGGCGCGCTGACGGTGACCCGCAGCGACGAGAACTTCGGCGATGCGCTGGTGCGGTTCCTCACCAGCTGGCCGGTGCGGCTCGTGCTCGTGATCGTCCTCCTGGGCGGGTTCTTCGTGGAGATCGCCGTGCCGGGCGTCGGCTGGTTCGGTGCGGCTTCCACGGCGGCGCTGGTGCTGCTTGTGGGCGCACCGGCGCTCGGCGGCGTGAGCACGTGGTGGCCACTGCTGGTGGTCGTGCTGGGGGCGCTGCTCGTGGTGATCGAGGTGTTCCTCATCCCGGGCGTCGGCCTCGTGGGCTTCCTTGGCGGCGCGTGCATCGTGGTGGGACTGGTCGCCAGCTTCCTGGACGCACCGATCGCCACCGAAGAAGGCCGTGGCGACCTCGCCACCGCCATCGGCATCGTCGCGGGCGGCGGGATCCTGGCGGTCGGTGCCGCGTGGGCGCTGCTGCGGACGCTGCCTCGTTCGCCCGTCATGCGCGCCGCGGTGCTCGAGGCCACGGCCGGTGGCGGAGCAATGCCGTCGGCAGCGCCGGCCGGGATGGTGGCGGTGGGCCGCAGCGGAATCGCCCTGACGCCGCTGCGCCCGGTGGGCAAGGCCGAATTCGGCGGTGCAATCGTCGAGGTGCAGGCCGTCGGCCCCTTCGTCGACGAAGGCACGCGGATCGTCGTGGTGCGATCCACGGCGTACGCTGTGGAAGTGGAAAAGGACAGGCGAACAGCATGATGACCGCGCTCACGATGCTCGCAGAAGCCGGCACCGTCGCGGGCGGTGACCAGTCCGCATGGATCGCGGCCGGGTTCATCCTGCTCGCAGCGGGATTGGTGCTCGGCGTCCTGGAGATCTTCGTTCCCACGGGCGGCCTGCTCGCCGCGGCCACCGCCATCTGCTTCGTGGCCTCGATCGTGATGTTCTTCCTGCACGGCGCGCTCTGGGGATTTGCCGCGCTGCTCGCCTACTCGGCAGGCGCTCCCTTCGCGGTGGTGTTCGCCTTCCGCATGTGGACGCGCACCCCGATTGCCCGCAAGATGGTGCTCGGCGGCGCCCAGGCGGGCATGTCGGGCGAGGAGGGCACCGCACCTGCGCCGAACGCGCCGGGCGCGGTCGCCGTCGGCACCGAAGGAACCGCCGAGACCACGCTGCGCCCGGTGGGAATGGTGCGTTTCGGCGAGCTGCGCGTCGAGTCGGTGGCCGAGATGGGGATGATCGAGGCCGGCACCGCCGTGACGGTGGTGGAGTCCACGCCGCTCCACGTGGTGGTGCGGGCCCGCGGATAGCATCCCGCGCATGCAATCGAACTTCGCAACCGGAATGGTCGCCCCGTCGCTCGCGCAAGCTGCAGCATCCGGGTCGGGCAGCCTTGGCGTCATCTTCTGGGTGGTGCTCGCCGTGGTCGGCCTGATCGGCTTCGTGATGCTGATCGTCATCAGCCAGTACATCCAGCTGGCCGTGCAGGCATGGCTCTCCGGCGCCCCGGTGAGCCTGCTGAAGCTCGTGATGATGCGCCTGCGGAAGGTGTCGCCCGCGGACATCGTCTTCAACCGGATCTCGGCGAAGAAGGCCGGGCTGGAGGTCGATTCCGACCAGCTCGAGAGCCATTACCTGGCGGGCGGGAACATCGAGCGCGTGGTCCGCGCCATGATCGCCGCGGACAAGGCCAAGATCGAGCTCCCGTGGGACCGCGCCACCGCCATCGACCTCGCCGGCCGCGACATCCTGGACGCGGTGAAGACGAGCGTCGACCCCAAGGTCATCGATTGCCCGAACCCCGCGAGCGGCAAGACCACCGTGGACGCGGTGGCGCAGGACGGCATCCAGCTGCGCGCCCGTGCGCGCGTGACGGTGCGCACGAACATCGCGCGGCTCGTCGGCGGCGCCACGGAGGAGACCATCATCGCCCGCGTCGGCGAAGGCATCATCGCCACCATCGGCAGCGCAGAGAACCACAAGGCGGTGCTCGAGCACCCCGACCGCATCTCCAAGACCGTGCTCGCCAAGGGCCTCGACAGCGGCACGGCGTTCGAGATCCTCTCGATCGACATCGCCGAGATCGACGTCGGCGAGAACATCGGCGCCAACCTGCAGACGGCGCAGGCCACCGCCGACACCAAGCGATTCCAGGCTCAGGCCGAGCAGCGCCGCGCGCTGGCCGTGGCGCAGGAAGCCGAGTACCAGGCCGAGGCCCAGAAGAACCGCGCATTGGTGGTGCTGGCCGAGGCCGAGGTCCCGAAGGCGATCTCCGACGCGCTGCGCAGCGGCAACTTCGGGCTCATGGACTACTACCGCATGCAGAACCTGATGGCGGATACCGGCATGCGCACTGCCCTTTCCAAGCCGGAGCAGCAGCCCTGACGCGCCGCGCCAGGGCTCCGCACGCATGCCGACCCTCCATGTGGTGATGCCCATCTACGACGAGGGCCCGACCCTCGTGGAGATCGTGCGCCGCGTGCTCGAGGCTCCCTTGCCTGCCGGATGGGGAGTGGACCTGACCATGGTGGATGATGGCAGTCGACCGACGGCGGCAGCACTCGCGGCCGAGTGCGCCCGGTCGCACGGCAACCGCGTTCGGCTCATCGTGCACCCCGCAAACCGCGGCAAGGGTGCAGCGCTGATGACGGGGTTCGACGCGGTCCTCGCGCGCGCATCGGACGCCGATGCCGTGCTCGTGCAGGATGCGGACCTCGAGTACGACCCCGCCGACTATCACGCGCTGGTGGCGACGCTCGGCGATCCCGCCGTCGGCGCTGCCTTCGGCAATCGCTGGGCAGGCACCGAGCGGCGCGCCGGATACCGACGCCTGCACGCGATGGCGAATGGCCTGCTCACTGCCGCAAGCAACCGCGCCACGGGACTCGGGGTCCACGACATGGAGTGCTGCTACAAGCTGCTCCGGGTGCCCATCCTGCGCGCTGCGCGGCCGTGGCTCTCCGAGGAGCGCTTCGGCATCGAGCCGCAGATCGCGGCGGCGCTTGCCCGCGCGCGCGTGCGTGTTGCCGAGGTTGCGGTGCAGTACGCGCCGCGCACCTTTGCCGAAGGCAAGAAGATCCGCTGGACCGATGGCGTGCGCGCGCTCTGGGTGATCGCCCGAGAGCGTGTCCGCCGGACCCCGCCGGCAGCAACCGCAACGAACCACGGGGGCACCCCGTGAACGAGCCCACGGCATTCCGCACGGTCATGAAGAACATGCTCGCACCGAGGCGCGCCGCCGTGCAGGTGATCGGCTTCATCGCCGGCCTGGCGCTGGTGGCGTGGGTGGTGAAGGGCGCCATCGAGACCGCGCAGGACCCCACCCGTGCGGGCATCCTGGAAAGCGTCCGCGCCGCGTGGGATGCGCGCCCGTGGCTGGTGGCCGGACTGGCCATCACCACGGCGCTGAGCCTCGTCATCGACGGCGCGCTGTTCTGGCTTGTGCTTCTCCCGGTCCGACGGCTGGGCTTCATGGAGATCCAGTGGCTGACGTTCGTGACGGCCACCAGCAACTTCTTCCCGGTGCGCCTCGGCATTCCCGTGCGCTACGCCTACGCGCTGCTCGCCAACCGGCTCACCTTCGTGCAGGCCACGGCATGGTTCATCGCCGTGACGCTCGTGATCCTGGTCTCGCTCGGCGCCGTGGTGGCGGCCACCGCGCTCGTGCCGGTGCCGGGCCCGATGTGGGCGGGACTGGTGGTCCTCGCACTCGCGATCGGCGGATTCGTCCTCATGCATGCCGCGCAGCTCCCGCCGGTGCACCGCCGCATGGGCGAGTGGACGCGGATGCTCACCACGCCGCGCACCTACTGGACGGGCACCGTGCTCCGCGTGATCGAGGTGCTCCTCTGGATCGTGCGCATGTGGTGTGCGGCCGAGATACTGGAACTCGGCCTCTCCTTTGCCACCGTCACCGTGCTCGGCGTGGCCGCCATTGCCGTCATGCTGAACCCGTTCGGCAGGATCGGCTTCCGCGAGGCCACCACGGTGCTCGTGGCCAACTGGATGGCGGGCGGCGGCATCGACGTCGCGCACGCCGATGGCGGATTCAAGCAGCTTGCGCTCCTGGAGAGCCTGGGCGAGATGTTCACCACCATCCCGATGGGACTCGCCGCGATTCCCTTCCTGGCAGCGTGGTACCGGCTGCGCCGGCGCGAGGCGTCCGTCAGCCGGCCGTGACGAACGAGGGCGCCAGCACGCGCCGCAACCCATCGTCGATCCGGAGG
>CAMBSR010000022.1 GCA_945870475.1 Phycisphaera mikurensis NBRC 102666 | reverse complement strand
ATTCGGCGGGCAGCCAGTTCTTCATCTGCCTCGACGACGCGCCGCACCTCGACGGCCAGTACTCGGCGTTCGGCCGCGTGACGGCAGGCATGGATGTCGTGGAACAGATCGCGGCAGTGGAATGCGATGCGCACGGCCGCCCGGTGGGTCGGCTGCCCGAGATGCGAATCGTCACGGCGTGAGCGAAGCGGTTAACCCCAGCGATTAACCCCAGCGATTAACCCCAGCGATTAACCCCAGTTGGCGAGCATGATGCCGATGTCGGCGCCACCCACGATGCCGTCGCCGTTGAGGTCACCGGTGCCGGGCTGGCCCCACTGCGCCAGCAGCGAGCCGAGGTCGGCGCCGTTCACCACGCCGTCACCGTTGAGGTCGGCCGGGTTGCCGCCGCCGATGGTGGCGCTCAGCGTGGCCACCACCTGCGCGGTGGTGGCGCCGGGGACGTTCTCATCGCTCGTCTGCACGGTGGCATTGGCGGTGTACGTGCCGGCGGCCAGGCCCGCGGGGTTGAACTTCACGCGCACGGCGCCGGGCGTGGCGCCGATGCCGGTGGCCGTGCCGCTCACCAGCGAGAACGGGCCGGAGGGGATCTGCACGGCATCGATGTCCATGGTGGCCTGGTCTGCGCTGAATCCGAAGTTGCTCACCTGGAAGGTGGCTTCCACGGCCGCGCCGCCCACCGAGGCGGAGATCGGCACGGTGAGCGTGTTGGCATCCGACGCGGCGTTGAACGACGGGTTGCTGACGCGCAGCACCTGGATGCTGACGTTGAGCGGGATGCTCGGGTTCTGCACGGCCTCGTTGGCGCTGGTCACCGTGGCGGTACCGGTGCGCAGGCCGACCGTCGAGGTGACGACGGGCACGTTGACCGTGGTGTACGACGGAGTCAGCACCGCGGTGCCGGAGAGCGCGCCGGAGAGGACGCCGGAGCCGGTGACCACGTAGTCGAGCGCATCCACGCCGAGGTCGCTGTCGCCGGGCGCATCGTTCGCCACGCGGACCTGTGCGGTGGCGGTGGCACCCTGCACCACGCGCGCCGGCACGGTGCCCAGGACGGCGGTGTTCCACGCGGGCACCTGGAAATCCGCCAGCACCGGGATATGGTCGGCGGCATTGAAGAGGTTGGTGGCAAGCGCGGCCGAGCGGCTGAGCTCCGCGGGGAAGTACGAGTTGGTCCCGCTGTTCACCGCCAGGTTGTAGTGGTTGCCGTCGTTGCCCACGGCGCGGTAGCTGCCCGTGATGAAGGCGATGCCCGCGCCGTCCATGAGCTGCGCCGTCGGCAGCATCATGTCGAAGCGGTCATCCATGCCGCCGCCGATCAGGCCGTCGGCGAGGATGTCGCGCGGGCTCTGCGTGTGCTTCCACGCGTTGGAGGCACCGGTCCAGTCGGCGGTGCCGAGCGGATCGAACGCTGCGCCGTTGCCGGCGGCGATGAACGCCTGGTAGCCGCTCTCGGTCCTCGTGTAGAAGTTCATGTCGCCGCTGTAGATGGCGCGGACACCGACGCCAAGCGCATCGCTGTTTGCGCGCAGCGTCTGCACGCCGGAGAGGCGGGTGGCGACGTTGCTGGAGCCCGTGGATGCCTTCAGGTGCGATTGGTACACGTAGAAGCGCGCATTGGCGGACGTGTAGCCGTTCAGCTGGAAGAGCCAGCGATCGGAATTGCGGCTCGCGCCCGTGGAGAGGTCGATGTGGCCGGAGGGGATCTCGGTGATGAGGTCCGTGCGGTAGATCGCGGCTTGGGCGCCGCTGGCGCCGTCCTCGGTGCCGCTGCCCGTGTACGTGGCGAGCGCGTACGTGTAGCCCGCGGGCGCCGCCTGGTTGACCAGCGCGAGCAATGCGGCCGTGTCACCGGTGTCCACCTCGGAAAAGAGGAACAACCCGACCGGCGTGGCAAAGCCCTGCTTGTTGTCGGTGTGCAACGAGGAGATCACGGCCCGCAGCGAGGTCTGGTTCCCCGCCAAGCCCACGATGTTGTAGGTCACCACGCGAAGCTGCGCCTGTGCCTCGGCAGCACACGAGAGGCCGACGGCAAGCGCAGACCAGCGCATCAGACGGGCCAAGCGTCCGAGAACGGGCGGGATCGTGTGGGGCATCGCAGGACGATAGCCCCATGCGGACCCAAAGCAATGGGCCATCCTCCGGGATTGCAAGGATGTAGCCTTCCGCACCCCAGGTCACGGTCCCGGAACCGTGCCGGACACCCCCGCAACGGAGACCCGCATGCGCCTCGCCTCGCTCGCCACCGTGTTCGCCGCCGTCCTCAGCCTGGCCCCCGCGGCCATGGCACAGCAGGTCGAGCCGGAGCTCTTCACCCTGCCCAACGGCATGAAGTTCCTCCTGGTCCCCCGCCACGACCAGCCCAACACCATCGCCGCCGGCTGGCTGGCGAAGGTGGGCTCGGTGAACGAGCGCCCGGGCATCACCGGCATCAGCCACTTCTTCGAGCACATGATGTTCAAGGGCACCGACACCATCGGCACCCGTGACTCCGGCCGCGATGCCGGCTACCGCGATCGCCAGAAGGCCATCCGCAACAAGATCAACGAGCTGACCTGGGCCACCCAGTACGCGCGCTTCTTCAAGGGCGACATCAACGACGCGTGGGACCCCAAGAACGACACCCCGGAGCTGGCCCGCCTGCGCGCGGAGCTCCGCGAGCTGATGGACGAGCAGCAGGGCAAGGCCGGCGACGACGAGATCAAGAAGCTCGAGGCGGAGATCGCCAAGACCGACGCCTCCACGCCCACCGGCAAGCAGCGCAAGGCCGACATCGAGAAGCAGGTGGCCAACCTCAAGCAGCAGCAGGCCACGCTGTCCACCATCGTCAAGGACGAGTTCGACAAGATCTACACCGAGGCCGGCGGCACGGGCATGAATGCCTTCACCAGCTACGACCTCACCTTCTACTTCATCAACGTGCCCAGCAACAAGTTCGAGCTGTGGGCGTGGATGGAGAGCGACCGCCTCAACAACAGCGTGTTCCGCGAGTTCTACAGCGAGCGCGACGTGGTCCACGAGGAGCGCCGCCTGCGCACCGAGAGCACGCCCACCGGCGTGTTCCAGGAGCAGTTCGACAGCATGTTCTGGATGTCGAGCCCGTACTCGTGGCCGGTGATCGGCTGGACGAGCGACCTCAACAGCTACACCATGGACGAGGCGATGAAGTACTGGAACACGTACTACCGCCCCAACAACCTGGTGGGCATCGTGGTGGGCGACTTCGACCCCGCCGCGGCCAAGCAGACCATCACGCAGTACTTCAGCCGGCTCGAGCCGGGCAAGGTGGCGCCGCCGCCGGTGGTGACGCTCGAGCAGAAGCAGGGCGCCGAGATCCGCATGAACGCGGAGGCCGACACGCAGCCGCAGGTGGAGATCCGCTACCACACCGTGGGCTTCCAGCACACGGACTCCTACGCGCTCGACGTGATGTCCTCGCTCCTCAACGGCCGCACCGGCCGTCTCTACAAGGACATGGTGGAAGGCAGCAAGGTGGCCAGCAGCGCGCAGGCCGGCCAGGACTCCCGCAAGTACGCGGGCTACTTCGCCTTCGAGGCCGAGACCAAGGGCGACTCCACCCCGCAGCAGCTCGAGGAGGGCTGGTACGCGGAGCTGAAGAAGCTCCAGACCGAGACCGTGCCCGCCGAGGAACTGCAGAAGGTGAAGAACCAGGCGATGGCCGACAGCTACCGCCGCCTGCAGAACAACTTCTTCCTCATGATCCAGCTTGCGCAGGCCGAGGCGCTGGGCGACTGGAGCGAGATCAACAAGGAGAGCGCCAAGATCCAGGCGGTGACCGCCGAGGACATCAAGCGCGTGGCCAACCAGTACTTCGACAAGACCAACCGATCGGTGGCGTCGTACACCCGCAAGGCCGGACCCGCCGTGACCGCGGATCCGGAGCTGGCGGCGCTCCCCGGCCCGATGCAGGGCATGGCGCGCCAGGCGGCCAAGAAGATCTCCGAGGAGACCGATGCCCCCAAGCTGAAGCAGGCCATCGCCGACATGGATGCGCAGGCTGCGCAGATGCCGCCGCAGATGGCACCGGCGATCGCGTACATCAAGAAGAAGATGGAGGCGCGCGTGGCTGAGCTGGAGAAGTCCGGCAAGTGAACCGCGCGACGCAGCAACACACACAGGAACACACCATGAAGAACATCACCTCCATTGCCCTCATCGCCGCCGCCGCGACGCTCTTCGGATGCGCCGCCACGCAGGAGAAGGCGCCCGCCAAGGCCGCCGACACCAAGACCGCCGACGCCAAGGCCACGGCCGCACGTCCGGCTCCCATGCCCCAGGCCACGGCGGCCGCCAAGCCCGCCGCCGACGCCGCTCCCAGCTGGGTGGCTGACCGCTCCGCCACGGTGCCGGCGCGCCCCGAGGCCATCAAGTTCGCCACGCTCCAGTTCACGCCGCCCAAGGCCAAGGACTTCCGCCGCACGCTGCCGGACGGCACCCCCGTGTACATGGCGCCGAGCAAGGAGTTCCCGCTGGTCAACCTGACGCTCACCTTCAAGGGCGGCGCGTACATGGACCCGAAGGACATCCCCGGGCTCACCGATGCCATGGCCGCCATGATGCGCAGCGGCGGCACCGCCAGCATGAAGCCGGCGGAGTTCGACGAGAAGCTCGACTTCCTGGCCACCAACGTGGGAGTCGCCGGTCGCGGCGCCATCGTGGCCAACATGAACTCGCTCACGTCGAACCTCGACGCGAGCATGAAGCTCTTCTTCGACATGCTCCGCAACCCGGGCTTCGACCAGGCACGCCTGGACATCATGCGCGGGCAGGCCGTAGAGGGCATGAAGCAGCGCAACGACGAAGCCGGCCAGATCCTCGGCCGCGAGTGGAAGTACCTGGTCTACGGGCCGGAGCACTTCGAGAGCCAGCAGGCCACCAAGGACGGCTGGGACGCGGTCACGCCGGAGCGCCTGCGTGCGCAGCATGACCGCATCGTCCACCCGGGCAACGTCATCATCTCCGTCACCGGCGACTTCGATCCCGAGGACATGATGAAGCGGCTGGCCGCCGGCATGGAAGGCTGGAAGCGCGGCGACATGGCGCCGAACCCGCCCGCCCCCACCAACGTGTTCAAGCCCGGCGTCTACCACGTCGGCAAGGACATCCCGCAGGGCAAGGTGCGCATCGGCCGCCGCAGCATCCAGCGCGACGACCCGGACTTCTACAGCGCCGAGGTGATGAACGAGATCCTGGGCGGCGGCGGCTTCACCAGCCGCCTGATGAAGAACATCCGCTCCAACGAGGGCCTGGCGTACAGCGTGGGCTCGCGGCTCGATGCGGGCGTCTACTACCCCGGCCAGTTCGCCGGCGCGTTCGAGTCGAAGAACGGCACCGTGGCCCTGGCCATCAAGCTGATGCGCGACGAGTTCAAGCGCATGCAGGACGAGCCGGTGAGCGCAGAGGAGCTGGAAGTCGCCAAGAAGAGCTTCATCGAGGCCTTCCCCGGGCAGTTCTCCAGCAAGGACGCCACGCTCGGCATCTTCGTCTCCGACGAGTGGACCGGCCGCGACCCCGAGTACTGGCAGCGCTACCGTGACGCCATCCAGAAGGTCACCGCCGCCGACGTGCAGCGCGTCGCCAAGAAGTACCTCAACTTCGACGACATGGCTGTGATGCTGGTCGGCAAGTGGGACGAGATCGCCCCCGGCGACCAGACGGGCCGCGCCAAGATGTCGGAGTTCTTCGGCGGCAACGCCATGGAACTGCCGCTGCGCGACCCGATGACCATGAAGCCCCTCGACACCCCGGCCCGCAACGATGCGGCGCCGGCACCCACCTCGGGCGGCGCGCCCGGCGTGCGCTGAGTCGGGAGAGCAGGATGCGTGAAATCAACCGGCCCCGAGCGATGCGCCCGGGGCCGGTTGTCTTGTGGGGCATGCGGGCTGGGGTTCAGGGCTGCGCTGCGGCGAAGCTCACACCGTCGACCGCCACGACCGCGGTGCCGTCCATCACCACGCGCACGTCGTCGATGGAGACCTCGGAAAAGTCATCGAGGCCGAGCTCCGCCATGTACTCGTGAACAGCGGGAATCACCTTGCGCACCGCGCCGGCCGTGATGGTGAGCCGGTCCTTGCGGGCGTTGTAGGAAACGGACATGGTCGTCGCAGCGGTGCCGCGCATCCGCGCGATCGTGCTGCGAAGCGAGGGCCGAGCGGCGGCGGGCACGCTGCCGAAGGCGATGAAGCCGCGGTCGCTGGCGGACGAATAGCCGACCACCAAGCCACCGGAGCACCACTGGCGCCAGGAACCGGTGGAGTACGGATCGCACCACGGCCGGTACGGCGTCGTGTTGACGGAGAGGAAGAAGGAACTGCCATCGGACGCTGCGGGCGTTGCAGCCGGCAGGCGAACGGTGCAGGTCCAGCCGGCGTCGAAGGACACGGTGCGCCCGATGGCGACGGTCACGCTCGTCTCGGCGGCATGCGCGGCGCTGGCAGGGAGGACGGCGGCCGCGAGGAGAACGGCGAGCAGGCGGAACGGGTTCGTGGGTATTGCCATGGCAACAACAGTACGCACCTGCGCAGACTGGGGTTCACAGCGAAGCATGCGCCACGAATCACTGCGAAACCGCGCCGCTTACCGAGAAGTTGTCGAACATCGCGATCCGATCAGCGGAGATGCCCGTGGAATCGGCCGAGAGGTCGATGATGAAGTCGTCGGCGATGCCGCGGCGGTCGAGCTGCGCGCGGAAGCGACGGACGGTCCGCGTGATGTCGCCGGCGCTCATGGTGAGGGTGTCGGCCCGCACGTCGTAGCTGATGACCAGTGTGCGGAGCTCGTGGTCCAGGATGGGGCGCCGGCGCCCGAGCTTCGAGAGGGTCACGTCGCTGCGGCCGGCGGCGCGGCTCGCGAACGAGAGCTCCGTGAACGTGCCGGCCTCGCTGGCCGCGATGCCCACCGAATAGCGCGCGAAGGCTGCGGTGCCGGCGCGATCGCCGACGCTGATGCCGATGGCCATGCGCACGTTCACGCCCGTTGCAAGCGGACGCTGTTCATCGCGCCCCGCGTCCACGACGGCCTGTACGCGGATCCTCCAGTCGGCATCGCAGCGGACCCGGTAGCCGTCGAGCGTGTAGGACGCCTTGGCCGGTGCCGCCAGGTCGGATGCGGCAGCGGAATAGAAGAGCCAGCCGTTGGCCTGTTCCAGTTCGCCCGTCGCCACTGCGGCCCGCGCGAACGAATTGGAATCCGTCGACTTCCAGTGGCGGTCCATGCGGTCCGCGTCGAAGTTGTTCTGGTGGTTCGCGGCCATGCAGAGCGGCACCGCCGCGGAAAGCAGCGCGATGCCAAGGATCCGGCCGGAGTGAAACAGGTTGTTCATGGCAGTGCCTCCTGGTGCGTCGTGAAGACAGAACGCTGCCGAAATGCGACAGGAGCACGAAGGCTAAAAACGCTGCTGCGCGGCTTCTACGGGGCGAATTGCTTGTTGTGACGCATGCCGCGGACATTGGCATTCAGGCCGCGGAAACTTCCTCGCGCGCGCCTCCGCGCCTATCCTTTCCCTCCCATGACGATTGCCGCCAACACCGTTCCCGCAGCACGCCCCGCGCGCCGTGACCCGGCGCTTGCCGAGGTGGCGCGCAAGGTGGAGCGCGGTGAGCGCCTCACCGCCGCGGACGGCGCGCTGCTCTTCGCCACGACGGACATCCACGAGGTGTGCCGCCTCGCCGACATGGTGCGCCGGCGCCTGCACGGGAACGCGGTCTTCTACAACGTCAACCGGCACCTCAACTACTCGAACATCTGCGCGCTCAGCTGCAAGTTCTGCGCGTTCCACCGCAAGAAGGACCAGGACGGCGCGTACGAGCACGGCCTGGAGGACATCCGCGCCGAGGCACGCAAGGCGCGCGAGAGCGGCGCCACCGAGATGCACATCGTGGGCGGCCTGCACCCGTGGCTGCCGTTCAGCTACTACACCGACATGCTGCGCGCCATCCGCGAGGAGGCGCCCGCCGTCCACATCAAGGCGTTCACCGCGGTGGAGATCGTCCACCTGCAGCGCATCTCCAAGCGCGGCGGCGAGGGCTACGAAGGCGTGAAGGCGGTGCTGAAGGACCTGATCGAGGCGGGCCTCGGCAGCCTGCCGGGCGGCGGCGCCGAGGTGTTCGACGACCGCGTGCATGACGAGGCGTTCAAGGGCAAGATCCGCAGCGACCAGTGGCTGGACGTGCATCGCGCGGCGCACGAGCTGGGCATCAACTCGAACGCCACCATGCTGTACGGGCACATCGAGGAGCGCAGCGAGCGCCTCCACCACATGGAGCTCCTGCGCACGCAGCAGGACCACACGCTTGCCGCGTGGGCGAAGGCGCAGGGCATTCCCGTGGCCGCGGACGGCGCGGTGGTGCTCACCGGCCCCGCCGAGCTGTATCCGCACGAGCGCCTGCCGATGCCGGGTTCGCGCGGGCTCACCACCGGCTACTTCCAGACGATCATTCCGCTGCCCTTCTTCCCGAATGCGAGTGAGCTGGAGTACCTGCCGGGGCCGACGGGGCTGGAGAACCTGCGCACGCTGGCCGTGGCGCGCCTGATGCTCGACAACTTCCCGCACGTGAAGGCGTTCTGGATCATGCAGACGCTGCCGATGGCGCAGCTCGAGCTGCAGGCCGGCGCCGACGACATCGACGGCACGGTGGTCTGGTACGACATCACAAAGGCGGTCGGCGAGGGCAACCACCAGGAGACGAGCGTGGGGGATCTGGTGCGCGCGATCCGCGAGGCGGGTGGGACCGCGGTGGAGCGGGACACGCTTTATCGGCGGGTGGTGCGCGAGGGGGCGAGCTGGCGGGTGGGGTGAGTCTGGGCGAAATGTCCCATAGCGGCGCCCTCACTGTTGACTCCCTCCTTCCCCCGGGCACACTCTCGGCGATGACCCTTCCATCGACGGCTATCAGTTTGTTCGGGGCCGATGGAGTCTTCACCTCGGCATCAGTTGCCTCGGCGCTGGCCTGCGGCAGCGTGGTGCATGCGGACGGGTTCGTCGGCATCTGGGGCACCATCAACGCCAACGGGCAGCTGAACGTTCCTGCGGGGCTCGGCACCTGCAGCGCGGTGGCGGCCGGAGGGTTCCACACTGCGGCCATCAAGAGCAACGGCACGCTGGCCGTGTGGGGCGGCGGCGTCACAAGCACCACGTCGAGCCCCAACTACGGGCAGAGCATCGTTCCGGCGGGCCTCGGCACCTGTGTGCAGGTGGCGACGGGGCAGTTCCACACGGCGGTCATCAAGTCGGACGGCACGGTGGCGGCGTGGGGCGCGGGTTCCACCAACTCGAACACCACGCCCAACTTCGGGCAGTCGATGGTGCCTGCGAACCTGGGCGCGTGCACGGCCATCGTGGCCGGCATGTACCACACCGCGGTCATCAAGGCGGACGGGAGCGTCGCCGCGTGGGGCGCTGGATCGACGGCCACCATCTCAAACCCGAACTACGCGCAGTGCGTGATTCCGTCCACGCTTGGCGCTTGCACCGCGATCGCCGCGGGCGGGTACCACAACCTGGTCATCAAGCAGGGCGGCGCCGTGGCGGCGTGGGGCGCGGGCAGCACCACCGCCTCCAGCACCAACAACAACGGGCAGAGCGTGGTGCCGGCAGCGGTGACCTCCGCAGCGGGCGTTGCCGCCGGACTCCTGCACAGCGTCGCGCTCAGGAGCAACGGGACCGTGGCATGCTGGGGCTCCAACAGCTGGGCACAGTGCACCGTTCCCTCGGGGCTGGGGACCATTTCGCGCGTCGCGGCCTGCATCTACGACACCGTGGCGCTGCGTAGCGACGGCACGGTGGCCATGTGGGGCAAGGGCTCAGGCGGGCCCACGCTGATTCGCTTCGATTCGGTGTGCACGGTTCGCGCGGTGTCCACGGGAGGTGCGGCAGGCCACTTTGCGGCCCTCGTGGTGAACCAGCTGAGCGATGACCTGGATGCCGCCAACGCCACCATTGCCGGTCAGGCCAAGACGATTGCTGCTCAGGAAGCAGCGATCGCCGCGCAGGACGCAACCATTGCCGAGCAGGCGAGCGCGATCGACGCACTCAACGTGCAGATCGGCGGGCTGAAGAGCAGCCTGGCCGATGCCAAGGCCGCCATCGCCGCGCTCACCACCGAGCGCGACGGCCTCGCCGCGCAGGTGGACAGCCTGCAGCAGCAGCTGGACGCGCAGGCAGGCACCCTGGCCTCGCTCAAGAAGGCCAACGCCGCACTGCAGCAGGCGAACGATGCGCTGATCACGCAATTGGCCGATTCCAACGCGTCCAACGAGGGGCTCCTGGCGCAGATCGACGCGCTGGACGCGCAGATCGAGGCGCTGACCGCGGACAACGCGGCGAAGGATGCACTGGTGGACGCGCTGAATGCGCGGATCGCGGTGCTGGCGCTCGGCGACCTGAACGAGGACGGGAAGGTCGACGGGCGCGACCTGGCCTCCCTGCTGCTAAATTGGGGCGACCTGCCGCGGTAAATCCGTACCCGGTTACATATGCACCAATTTCCGTTGCCGGAAATTGGTGCATATGTAACCGGGTACGGATTTCAGTCTGGCGACTTGCCGCGAATCGCCCAACCGAGCTCGGGCATCTTGAGCATGCGCGCCGCCGTCACGTAGGTGACGATGCCGACGCCCGCGAGCACCAGCGTGGCGGCCACGCTCCAGGTCCACGTGTTATGCCCGGCGAAGGCGATCGACGCCAGCCAGGCCGCCGCCGCCATGACGGCGCTCGCCACCACGGTGCGCGCAAACGACGCGCGCGTCGGGCCGTCCATGATGACGCCGAATCGCCGGTGCATGATCCGCGTCATGATCACGATCTGCACCACCGCAGCGATGGCCGTGCTGAGCGCCAGCCCGCCCACGCCGAGCGGCGTCCAGATGAGCGTCACGTTCAGCGCAAAGTTCAGCACCACCATCCAGACGCTCACCTTCACCGGCGTGGTGCTGTCACCCACCGCGTAGAAGGCGCGCGTGGCGAGCTGCTGCATCGAGTACGCCCAGATGGCCGGCGCGTACATGGCCAGCACGAAGCCCACCTTCTGCACGTCCTCGTGGCTGAACTTGCCGCCCTGGAAGATGGCCGCGGCAAGATGGTCTCGCACCAGCACCAGGCCCACCGATGCCGGGAAGCCGATGAAGAAGCTGAGCCGCATGCCGCGGCGGAGCGTGCCGAGGAATCGCTCCGGCTCGTTGCTCTCGCGCGCGAGCGCGGGGAAGATGGCGGTGGCGATGGCCACGCCGAACACCCCGAGCGGGAATTCGTAGAGGCGCTGCCCGTAGCTGAGCACCGTCATGCTGCCGGCCGGCAGCGGATACTCGATGCCGAAGATCGTGGGGCCCACCGTGGTCTGGTAGCTGGCCACCAGTCCATCGACGAACGTGTTCACCTGGAAGATGCCGAGGCCCAGGAGCATGGGCAGGGCCTTCACGAGCACGTCCTTCATGTGCGGCCAGTTGGCCTGCAGATCAAGGTGCGGGCGGATCCTGTGGTGCCGAAGTGACCACAGGCTCCACGCCAGCTGCATGACGCCGGCCACGATCACGCTCCACGCCACGATCTCGATGTGCGGCACGGGATCGAGGTGCGGGCCGAAGCCCGCGTTCGACGCATACAAGCTGCCGTAGAGGCCGGCCGCCACGATGCACACGTTGAGGATGATGGGGCTCGCCGCGCTCGCGCCGAACTTGCCGTGCGTCTGCAGCATGGCGCCCACCAGCGCCACCAGGCAGACCAGCGGCATGTACGGCAGCATCACCATGAGGAGCTGCATGGCAAGCGGCGGCGTGGACGTGAGGTCCCGGATCAAGAAGAGTGCGATCTCGCCGACGATGGTGATGCCGGAGAGGAGGATCGCCAGGAGCGCAAGCATGAGCCCCGCGAACTGGCGCGCCGTCTCCGGGTGGTCGCGATCGAGCTTGGTGTAAATGGGCAGGAAGCTCGCGGTGAGCGCGCCCTCGCCGAACAGACGGCGGAACAGGTTCGGCACCTGGAAGCCGAAGTTGAAGGCGTCCATCGCCACGCCGGCGCCGAAGACACGGGCCAGCAGCGCGTCCCGGACGAATCCGGTGAGGCGGCTGACGAAGGTGAGCACCGTGAAGGTGCGGGCGTGGCGTTCGAATCCTCGTCCCATGCGGTCCTTGCGTGCCGCACGATCCGTGCGCGGCGGGGGTGCTGCGGTTACCTTGTATCGGACAGATGCGAGCCGCCCCCGCAGCCATCGCCGCACTTCTCCTTGCCTTGGTGGCCGCATGCGCCAGCGAGCCGGACACCGTGCTCCAGACGGACCTGCCGCAGGTGCCCGGACTGACCCCGCGCGACAGCTCCGGCATTCGCCAGTCGGGCGACCGCGTGGTGGCCGGCCAGTTTGCGTACAAGGGCCCGATTGCCGACCTCCGGCTGCTGGCTGACCAGACCATGTCCCGGTTCCAGCTTGCCGGCTGGGAGCTGGCCTCCACCACCATCAACACGAACACGGCCGTGCTGGTCTATCGCAAGGACACCCGCACGGCGCGCGTCGAGATCATCCGCAACGGCGTGCAGCCGAAGATGTCGACCGCGGTGCTGCAGGTGCAGTCGACGGAGGCGAAGCCTGCGCCGGTGAGTGCGCCTGCGCCGCCGAGCGTGCCGGCATCGGAACCGAAGGATGCTGCGCCCGCCGCGCCGGTGGCGGCGCCTGCTGCCCCCACGCCTGCCGCCCCGCCCGTCAGCGGCTGACGGCGGTCCAGCGCATCACACCCTCGGCGGCCAGCGTGCCGCTTCGCACGGCTCCGTCAATGGAGGCGTCGGTGACGTGGTCGCCGGCCACGAACAGCCCGTCGTCCAGTTCCGTGGAGTGGCGACCGTGCAGGTCCTGCGTGTGCTGCCGCGGCAGCGCGCGCAGGATGCGATCGGTGCGCAGGAGCCGCCAACCCGTCATGGCGCCCTTGCCGAACCAGCGCTCCATCTGGAGCACCATGCGCGCGGTGACCGAGGCCATGCTCTCCGCGGACCAGTCCACGTCGACCAGGTTGAGCATCACGAGCGACTGGCCCTCGGGCGCGTACTCCGGCGCCACGCTGGAAAGGCACGCGGCGTGGTTCACCGGGCCTTCACCGGTGCCGTCGAGGAAGAGGATCGGCTCATGGAGCGGCGCCGGCAGCCGCCCGCGCGGGCACGCCCAGTGGAAGGTGGAGGTGGAGCACCAGTCGCGCTCCACGATTCGGCCTTCGAGGTCATGCGCGGAGGACATGTCGGTGGCAAGCACCACGGCGTCGTACGGCAGTTCCTCGCCGGCGGCGGTGCGGACCAGGTAGCCGTTGCCGCGACGCACATACCCCGCGATGGGCGTGCGCAGCCGGATGCGCTCGGCCGGCAGCGCCGCGGCGATCTGCGCCGGGATCTGGCCCATGCCGAGTGCCGGCACCACCGTCTCGCCGCGGGCGAACGTGGAGAAGATGAAGCGGAACTGGCTTTCGTCGGTCTGGAGCGAGCGATCCAGGAACACGCCGCCGAAGAAGCTGCGGAGGAAGCCGTCGCGCGTGGCGGGCGTGATGTCCATGCGCTCGAACATGTCGAGTGTGCTGCCCGACGCGGGGCCGGGCTGTAGCACCGGGTGCCGCACGGAGTCGATGGCCATGGGCGCAAGACGCGCGAGGTCCATGGCGGTGGCGGGGCTCGATGCGAGGCCGCGGATCGCGTCGATCGGGTGGCGAAGCGGGTTGGAGACGCGCACGAAGCGGCGGCCGTCGAAGACCATGGCCCCCGCGTGGAACTGGCGAAGACGGAGCGCGGCGTAGTCGAGCAGCTCGCCCGCGGCGCGGTAGCCGGTGAGGTAGACCTGGAAGCCGCGGTCGAGCCGGAAGCCGTCCACCATGTCGGTGCGCACGCGCCCGCCAACGGCGTCGGATGCCTCGAAGAGCGTCCACTCCGCGCCGCGCGCCTGGAGCGCGTGCGCACATGCGAGCCCTGCAAGACCTCCACCGATGATCGCCGTCCGGGACATGGAGCACAATTCTAGTGAACGCGCACGAAGCCGCCGCCGCATTCGTGGCATGTGCCGGCGTGCACCTCGGGCGTGGTGGCGTGCAGGTCATAGCCACAACCGAGGCAGCGCTCGCCGCAGCGGTCGACGCTGCGTGCGATGCGCACGCGGCAGCGGCGCAGGCCCCATGCGCCGAACAGCGCAACGAGTGCGATGTCGCCCAGGACGCGCGCATCGGGCGGCAGCATGCGATACCAGGTGTCGCCGCGCATCACCCATTCGCTCCGGAGCCGGAGCACGGTGATGAGCACGATTGCCGATGCGCTCACCACCACGATGCCCGCAAGCGAGAGGAGAATGGGCATGAGGCACGCCACGAGTTCCTCCGAACCCTGCAACGGCGCAACGGGTGCCCAGTCCGTCTGCGCACGCGCGCGGCTGCACACTGGGCATGACTCTGCCTGCGGTTCCATGGCGCTGCCGCATGCGATGCACGGGCGCGTCTCGCCGAGCCGGCGCAGGCGCGATCGCACGCCGTACTCCCAGAGCGCGTGCATGCCGATGCCGGCGCCCAGCACGCCGCCGATCAGGCCGTACTGCCACGGCTGCGGGCCCTTGCGCACGAAGAACGAGTCGAGCAGCACGCCGAGCGGCGCGCCCGCAGCAAAGCCGAGCACACCCACCGTGGCCAGGTGGAACCACGCGGTGAACTTGCAGAGGAGCGTGTCGCCCGCGATTCGACGGCGCTGGCAGAGGAGTCGCGCCGCGCCCGTTCCCACCGGTGCAGCGGCCACGAAGAAGGCGGCGGCGATCACCATGCCGGTGACGTCGGCGAGCCAGTCGTCCAGGTCTGCCGAGCGTCCGAGCCCAGGAATGGCCTGGGTGATTTCATCGAGCGCCGCCCACGCGGCGAGGACTGCGAGCGCGGGCCAGACGGGGCGCCACCAGCGCGCAAGCAGGAGCAATGCGGCCAGGACGCCGTAAGTGCTGGCGTGGATCAGCTTGTCGATGGGTGAATCGGAAGTACCTACCGCCAACCGCGGAATATGCGTCACCACAAACGCGCAGGCGAGCGCGGCGAGGAACACAAACCGCATGTTGCGCGCGGCGATCGCCACCGGCGACGCGGCAGGGAGCGTGGAGGGCGATGAAGGAAACGCGCTCGAATCCTGCCGGTGAGGGGCGTCGGCAAGCGTGGCCATGCGCGCGCTCAGAGGCTGAGCCCGCCGGAGCGGAGGGCGCGCGGCGAGGCGGATCGTGCGGATGCGCGACCGGCGCGGGCGGCGGACTTCGTGGCGGAGTGCTTCGGCTTCGAGGGCTTGGAGCCCTTGGGAGTCTTGGAGCCCTTGGAAGTCTTGGCGCTCTTCTCAGACTTCGTCGACTTCACAGACTTTGCAGGCTTTGCACTCGTGGTGCCCTTCGCGCGCTTCGCCTTGGCTGCCTTCGGAGCGAGCTTCGCAGGCTTTGCTGCGGGCTTCGCTGGCTTCGCAGCCTTCAGGCCAGCCGGGCGTCTCTTGGCGGTCTTCGCCGAAACGTCGGCCTTCGCAGGCTTCGCTGCACGGCGCGCGCGCTTCCTCGGCGCAGCCTCGCCATCGCGCGTCGCAGGCGGGCGCGATCCCTCGAACTCGCCATGCGGCAGCTCCCAGCGCTCGAGCAGGCCCTTGACGATGCGGCGGTAGTCGTCGGCGCCCGGGCAGCGCGGCGCGTAGTCGAAGATGGTCTGCCCGAACGACGGTGCCTCGGCCAGCTTGATGTTGCGGCGCACCGGCGGATCGAGCACAGTGGCGGCGGACCACGGCACGTCGGTGGCGCGGAACTGGGCCAGCTGCGCCTCGATCTCGCCGATCACGGCCTGGGCGTGGCTC
>CAMBSR010000021.1 GCA_945870475.1 Phycisphaera mikurensis NBRC 102666 | reverse complement strand
GTTCGCGCGCGGCTGGCCGCGGCGACTCGCGTGGAGCGTCGCGCGGGCCTGCCCGCGGTGCTTCGCGCGGCGGTGCCCCCCGCAGCGCGGGCAAGAAGTCGAGGACCCGCTGATGCCCCAGTACGAATACATGTGCGAGGATGATGGCGAAGTGATCACCCTCCTGCGCCCCATGCGCGACGCCGATGCCCCCGTGGATGACCCCGCGGGCAAGGGCCGCCGCTTCACCCGCAAGCACAGCGTCTTCGGTGTCGCCGGTTCGCCGGTCGGCCAGGCGCACGTGCACACCGGTTCCTGCTGCCCGTGCGGCAAGCCCCAGAGCCAGTGCGGGAACGGCTGACCCCGTGTATCCCCGCCCCCAGCCATCCACCGAGGAAGCCTTGCAGCCGCAGGGCATGGTGATCCACGGCGTCGACTTCTCCGGCGCTGATTCCGGCGGTGCCGCCAAGATCCGCGTGGCCACCCGCGACATGTCCGATCCGCGCGCGCCCGTTGCCTCGATGGGACGCCTCGACCGCCGTGCCCTGGTGCGCGCGGTGCTGGCTTCGCGCGCCGACGGCCGCAACCACCTGTGGCGCGTCGATGCGCCGCTCTCGATCCCTGCGGAGATCGTCCGTGAGTTCGGCCTCGCCGAGGATTGGATGGCAGTGGCGCGCTGGATGCAGGAGCAGGGCTCGCCGCGCATGTGGCGGACCGCCGTCCGCGGGCGGACGCGCCGCGAACCGCGCCGCGCCTGCGATGCCGCGATGTCCACGCCGATGTCGCCCCTCAACCTGCGCGTCTTCAAGCAGACCTGGACCTTCATCTGCGAGGTGCTCCTGCCCCTGGCGGAGGAAGGCGTCCGCATCGAGCCGTGCGTGCCCGGAACCTCCAACGCCGTGGTGATCTGCGAAGGCTGCCCGGCCTCGGTGCTGAACGCCCGCGGCTGGCCCAAGCGCGGCTACAAGGGCGCCGGCGAACCCCCGCGTGCGCTGCGTGCGCAGCTCCTTCGCCAGCTCGGCGAATGGGGCGTCGTGGTGCCCCCGGCCATGGCCGAGGAAGCCACGCGCGACGAGGAAGGCGACCTCCTCGACGCCATCATCCTGGCCACGCCGCCGTTCGCGGCGGTGGTGCCGGCGGTGGGGCGCGTCGAGGGCTGGGTGTATTGATTTGCAATTGAATTGACGGCGGTCTTTGCGGTTCCGCACGTCCCGATTAGCATTGTGGCCATGCTTCCGGACGGCATGCATGAATCCAGGGCGATGCCGTCGGACGGCAGTGGATCGCCTGCTTCGGTGGGCGGCATTCCGGGCTCGGCCACCATGGCCGAGCTCGATGCGCTGCTGGCGCGTGCGGCCACCGAGGTGCAGCGCGGCATGGAAGAGGGCGTGGCCCGCATCGGCCGCTACACCCTGGTGACCGCGGTTGGCGAGGGCGGCTTCGGCACGGTCTGGCTGGCCTCGCAGGAGGAACCGGTGCGCCGCCTGGTGGCGCTCAAGCTCCTGCGCCGCGATCCCAACTCACGCATGGTGATGGCGCGCTTCCAGAACGAGCGCCAGACGCTCGCGCGCATGGACCATCCGAACGTGGCCACGGTGCTCGACGCGGGCGTCACCGACGACGGCCGTCCGTGGTTCGCCATGCCGTTCATCGACGGCCTGCCCATCAACGTCCTCTGCGACGAGCAGCGCCTGCGCCCCCGCCAGCGCGTCCAGCTGTTCGCGGCGGTCTGCGATGGCGTGCAGCACGCGCACCAGAAGGGCGTGATCCACCGCGACCTGAAGCCCGGCAACATCCTGGTGACGCGTGACACGGAGCGCCCGGTACCCAAGGTGATCGATTTCGGCGTGGCGAAGGCGGTCGATCCGTCCGATGCAGCCAGCCTGCGCACCGCCGAGGGCCAGCGCCTGGGCACGCCGCAGTACATGCCGCCCGAACAGTGGATGCATGGCGCCGGCATCGCCGACGCGCGCAGCGACGTCTACGCGCTGGGCGCCGTGCTCGGCGAGCTCCTCGTCGGCGGCCCGCCCACCCGGCTGCCGCGCACGCCGCTCGAGGTGCCGGAGGTGGTTCCGCCGTTGGCATGGCTCGCGGAAGTGGGCGCGCGCGACCCCGCCGCCGTCGCGGCCACCGCCGCCGCGCGCGGCATGACCGTGGACGAACTCACCGAGGCTGTCCGCGGCGACCTGGACGCCATCGTGCGCCGCGCCACGGCTTCGCATCCGGACGACCGTTACCCAACCGCCGCGGCGCTTGCCGATGACCTGCGACGCTGGCTCGAGGGGCGCGCCGTGGCGGCGCGGCTCCTCGGCCCGTCCGAACGCGCATGGCGCTGGGTGCGACGTCACCGAGTTGCGGCGTCGCTCGCGGCAGTGGCCGCGGTGGCGCTCGTCACGGTGCTGGTGGTGTGGACCACGAGCGTGGCGGAGTCCCGCCGCGAGCGCGAGCTGACCGATGTCGCACAGAATCAATCGCAGCGCACGTTCGAGCTGGCACGTTCGATGATCGAGGACATGGTGCAGCAGCTGCGCACCAGCAAGGACTTCATGGCGGGCAAGGTCACCTTCCAGCGCGTCGAGCGCCTGGTGGACCAGGTGGCAGCCGACGACCCGCTCACCGCCGGGCGCCTGGCGGCGATCGTCGTGAAGGGGCACCAGGAATCATGGGAGCACAGCAGCGCCTATGCGTTGGTGCGCCGTTCCTTCGACCGCGTCCTGGAAGTGGATCCGCAAGGATCCTCGCAGGCCTACCAGGAACTGCTGCCGGACGTCTACCAGATGTCGCTGAAGTACGACCGTCCGGTTGCCGCGCTGCTTGCAGCGAGCGTGTTCGGCCCAATGGCGACGGATGGCCGGCTCCTCGCGCCGGAGGGGCGGGCGCTGATGCTTGGCGCGCTCGCCGAATGCCAGCCGTGGCCCTTCTTCTTCCCGTCAACACCCGTGGAAATGCGATTCGCTGCTGCGCAGTGGTTTGCGGGCGCAGTGGCAGATCCGGTGGATGCTGCCTGCATGCTCGCGGAGGCACGGATCAATTCCCTGATCCGCGGCGACCACTATCCGGGCCGGGCGCAGGAGATGTTCAGCGCGCTCGAGTACCTGCGCACGCATCTGCCGCCCGATGATCCGAAGCTCCTGATGGCGGAATTCCAGGTGTGCGTCATGATGGAGATCGAGGGAATCGGTTCCGAGCACTCGCTCGAGGGCATGATGCTCCACTGCGCGCGCGTGGCCCATGCCTTCGGCGCCGGCTCGCCGCGTACCGTGAATGCGCAGTGGAACCTCGCTTACTCGTGCGTCAACAGGGGCTTCGTCAAGGACGGCTACGACGCCTACATCGACCACCTGTGGCCGGAGTACCGCCGCCAGGTGGCGACCGACGGCCTCCGCGCCTGGTACCTGGCGTATTTCGCGCCCGTGGCGTTCATGGTGGCCGACTACGACACGGCCTACGCCTGCGCACTCACGCAGCTGGCCGACGAGATCGACGCGGGCGGTCCGGCGACGAGCGGCGTCTGCCAGCTCTCGGCCCGCGTGCTTGCCGGCGTGTTGGCCGTGTGGGGCGACGAAACCGGCGCCCAGGAAGTGGAGCGTCGCTTCAAGGTGCAGCGCGCCCCCGAGTGCCTCGAACAGTGGTGATCGGGTGCAGGACCTCGCGGCGGCGGCTGCACCCGCGTGGTACACCCCTCGCAGGAGATTCCATGCGCACCGCCGCCCTCGCCATCGCCTCGCTCTTCTCGCTCGCCTTTGCATCGCAGTGCTTCGCGCAGGCCGCGCCCGCCGCTGCACCGCCCGCAGCGAAGGCCGCCGAGCCCGCCCCGTGGCCCAAGGACGCCGCCGCGCTCGATTCGCTCGGCGCGAAGCTGGTCGAGGGCTTCTTCCGCCGCATCGTGGCCAAGGACTGGGCGGCCATCGACGCAGCGAGCCTGCCGACGCTCCAGCGCATCGGTTTCGAGGGCGCCTTCGACCGCGCCTCCAACCTGGAGTCCTTGAAGGAAGTCGCCATGACTTCCGCGAATGTCACCGAGTTGCATGCCACCCGGGCCGGCGACGCGCTGGTGGTCACGTGCCAGGTGCAGGCCGATTCCACGCGCGATGGGCAGAAGCTCCCCAAGTCCGCGGCCTCCCGCCTGGGCGTCTGGCAATGGTCCGACGGTGAATGGCGCATGGCTGCGTGGGCCGCGCTCAACATGCCGGCCGTTCGTCCGGTACCGGGCAAGCCGCGCTTCGCCGGTGACGAGGCGCTCAACAAGGAGGGCGCCGAGATGGTCTCGCGCTTCCTGGGCGCACAGCACCGCAAGGATCTCGAGGCGTTCGACGGAATGCTCACCGAGGGCGTGCAGGTGGTGAACTTCAAGGGCCAGAAGCTGCGCGCGGACATGATCAAGGGCGCCAAGTACGCCACCTGCGAGGCGCCGTCCATCGTGGATGCACGTGCCACCCGCACGGGCGCCATCACCGTGGTCACCTGCAACCTGTCCATGGGCCAGAAGGTGGGCATGGAGACGCTCCCGGCCGATCCGGCGCCGTTCATGGCGGTGTTCCAGGGCACGGGCGCGTCGGCGAAGGTGATCGCCCTCGCCAACACCAACCGTCCGAAGTGAGCGGGCGCACTCCCACGTGTCCGGGCGCTTTCGGCGCCCCTTCACTGTTCGCGAAGCGACCGCAGCCGACGCGCAAGAAGCGCCCGGCCCTCCGCGAAATCGCGGTGCGCGGTGGCGGTGCTGATCCCCACCATCGTGGCGACGCGATCCATGGGGATTCCCGCCACGGAATGAAGCGTCACCACCTCCATCTGCCGGGGGTGGGTGGCGGCCTGTTCGATCATGGCGCGCTCCAGGAGCTCGAGGTCCGCGCGCGGCGTTTCGCTCCCGCCCGGCGGCGTGTCGTGCAGTTCGTCCTCTGCCTGGGTGTCGAGCCGCTGCGTCATCCGCACGTCGCGCTTGGCTGCCAGTCGATTCCGCCGCCGGTCGGCGATGACGCGCGTCATGAAGACGCTTGCCAGGCCGCGCAGGTGTGAATCGGTGGCAGGGAGGTCACGCTGGTCCATGAGGCGGATCACCGTCTCCGTCACCAGCGACGTGGGTGCGAGCGCCGCCGCGCCGAAGCCCGCCGTCTCGTGTTCCGCGCGCAGTGTGCGCTGTGCGATGTCCTTCAGCTGCTCGTAGTGCTGGCTCACCAGTTCGGCGAAGGCGCGCCGACGCTCCGGATCGTTCAGGTTTGGCTGCTGTTCCATGTCCCCGTCACACCCCGCGCGTCTGCGGTTCCCAGATGATCTTGTGGAGCTGCGTCTGCATTCGCACCGGCAGGCGGTCGGCCACGATCCACTCCGCGAGCGAGCGGGGCGAGAGTCCCGCGCAGCCCGTGATTTCCATGCCCTTCGGCTGCGCCCATGCTGCGCTCAGGAGGATGGCGCCCAGGCGCCCCTCGCGCACGCGTTCCGCCAGGCGGTGCTCGGCGATCTTCGCCTTGGCCCAGTCGTAGTCGGCGCGGTCGGTGAGCACGAACTTCACCTCGTCACGCGCGCGCAGGTCGGCCAGGTTCTGCCAGAGGTTGCGATCGGCCTCGCCGCTGCCGGGCGTCTTGATGTCCAGGATCCGTACGGCGCGCGCGTCGCACGGCGAGATGTCCACCGCACCGGAGGTCTCGATCAGCACGGTGAGTCCGCGCTCGCAGAGGACGCGCACCAGGTCGAAGGACCGCTTCTGGGCAAGCGGCTCGCCGCCGGTGAGTTCCACCAGCGGGCAGCCGGTGGCGGCCACGGCGTCCACGATCTCCCCGATGGCGGCGGTGCGCCCCTCGCGGAAGGCGTACTCCGTGTCGCAGTAGGTGCAGCGGAGCGGGCAGCCGGTGAGGCGCACGAAGACGCACGGTGCGCCCGCCCAGGTGCTCTCGCCCTGGATCGAATGGAAGATCTCGTTGAGGCGCAGGGTGCCCGCCAGGACGTCGCCCGCCATCGCCGGCGCGCCCAGCACCGATCCCGCCGCGGCCGCCTTGGCGCCGTGGCAGGTGGGCATCAGGTGCTGGAGCGGGTTCGTCTGCATGGGGCTCTGCGCAAGGTACGGGCAACCCGCAAAAATGCAGCGGGAGGCGCCGTCGGCGCCTCCCGCGAATGCCCAGAAGAGGACTCGAACCTCCAAGGGATTGCTCCCACCAGCACCTCAAGCTGGCGCGTCTGCCAATTCCGCCACCTGGGCAGGCTCCCGTCCACGGAGATGGCTCCGTGCGAAGGGAGGGAGAGTATAGCAAACGACCCCCGCCATCGGATGGCGGGGGTCGAAGGTGATAACACCAAGGAAGCGGCGGTTGCCGCGGGACGGCCCGTGAGGGATCAACCCCAGTCGGCGAGCATCATGCCCAGGTCGGCGCCTTCGGTGATGCCGTTGCCATTGAGGTCCGTGGGGCCGGGCTGGCCCCAGCCGGAAAGCAGGGTGCCGAGGTCGGCGCCGTTGACGATGCCGTCGCCGTTCAGGTCTGCAACACGCACCACCGGGCAGTTGAGGCCGATGAGGCGGAAGTCGTCGATGGCGGCTTCCACCACGGCGCCCGTGGCGTCGTTGGCGCGGAAGCGGAACTTCACCTGCGCCGACGGCGTGATCAGCCCGTTCAGCTTGAACGACTTCTGCACCCATCCGGCGGTCTCGCCGGCAACCTGGCTGACGGTCTCCAGGTTCACCCACGACGCGCCGTTGTCGGCAGAGACGTCGATCGGGAAGGTGTTGGTGGCGGGGTTGCTGCCCACGTTGTTGGAGTACCAGCGCCAGTAGCTGACCTGGACCTCCGAGTAGCCGGAGCAGTTGAACGTGGGCGAGACGAGCGTGGCCACGCCGCCGTCGACGTCGGCCGCGCCCACGGCGCCACCGGCCGTGCCCTGGCCGGTGAACCAGCACTTCACGCCGGGGGCAGCCGTGCGGTCATCTTCCGGCTGCGCGGTGGTACCGACCGGATCGGCCTGCACCCACAGGCCCGTGGTGGCGGTGTCGCCCGCGGCGCCCGAGGTCCAGGTGCCCGTTCCCTCGAACTCGTCGAAGCCGACGTTGATCGAGGAATCGGCCACCGGCACCGTGTAGAAGGCCGCCGGGGCGCTGCTCGGCGAGGTCACCGTGCCGCCGGCCGTCGTCTGCACGGACACGTAGTAGGCCAGCGACGACGGGCAGGTGCCTACGGGCAGGTTCACCGTGTAGATGTTCGACGCGCCCGGGGTCATCGGGTAGGCGGTGTACGCGGAGGCCGAGCCGGCCTTCGCGAACAGCTTGGCCGTTGACGCGTTGGCTGTCGCCGAGATCGGGTCGATCTTCACCGTGAGGACGGTGGAGCCCGTCGAGGAGGCGAGGCTCGGCTGTCCGCCCGGGAACGAGATGTTCAGGAGCGAGAGCGCCGGGCCGGGCAGGCCGTGGACGGTGAACGAGTCGTTGATCGCCGTGTAGTTGGGCGTGCCGTTGCTGATGTTGGCATCGTCGTCATCGAGCGTCAGGAAGTCGACGGTGATGTCGTTGGCGATGGTGCTGATCGCGCCGTGGAGCGGGATGGAGTTCACGGCCAGTCGGGCAACCAGCGCGCGGTACGTGCTCGGGTAGGTGACGGCGAAGCGGTTGCGAAGGTCCCACACGCAGCCGGAGATGAGCTGGCCGCAGGAGTGGATCGCGCTGCCGCAGGTGGCGCCGTACGCGGTCGTTCCGGTCGAGCAGCCGGTCGAGCTGAACTGGCAGGTGTTCTGTGCGGTGCGGATGCCGACGGAGCAGTTCTGGAATCCAACGCCGGTGGCGGGGCTGTCGCTCAGCAGGAATCCGAAGATGTCGCCCATGCCTTCGCCGTACGCGCCCTGGCCGGAGCCACCCTTGGCGACGCAATTGTGCCCGTACTCGTGGCCCACGACGTCGCCGAAGGCGGTGTTGTTGCAGCCGCCGCCCGCGAGGTAGAAGTTGATGGTGTCGCCGGTGTAGTACGCGTTGCAGGTGTTGGCCAGGTTGCAGTTCACCTGGAAGCTGCTCGCCTGGGTCGAGACGGTGGGGAAGTTTGGGCTGGCGGCCACCACCATGTCGCGCGACTTGTTCGCCATGATGTAGGCGTTCACCTGCGCGCGCTCCGCTTCCACGGTGTTCGCCGAGTTGAACACCGGGCTCCAGTTGGTTCCGTCGTTCGCGGTGGTGCTCAGGCTGAGCGTTGCGCCGCTGTTGTTGGTGGTGGTGAACCAGCGTCCAACCAGCGTGGTGGTGTAGGTGGCGCCTGCCGCGCCGGCGGCGATCGAATAGTTGCCGTTGACGTCCGTGTAGGTGGTGGTGCCCCCGGTGACGACCTGCGCGTACGGAATCCCGGTGATGACCTCGTTGGCGCACGCGTCGGCGCCGTAGCCCGCGGTCGCGTTGCCGGTCACCCGACCAGCGACCGCGTTGCAGATCTTGGTTTCCTGGTGCAGGATCTCGCCGGTCTTGGCGTCGATCACGAACTCGAGGACCTGGTGGTTGTCCGGATCGGACGGCCCGCCTGCCTCGCCGGTGACGAGGACTGCCAGGCGCGGCGCAGCCTTGACGCGATCAAGGCCTGCCCAGATCACGTACTGCGCGGGGCTGAACTCGGGCTGCAGGTTGAACTCGGCGATCGCCTTGCGGGTCCAGACCTTGGGGTTCGGGAGCACGCCGGCCTTGACGCCCACCAGCTGCGCTTCGACGCCGCGCACGTCCCACAGGGTGCTCGATGCAAGCACGGCCGGGAAGCCCGGCTCGTTGCGGGTCAGGACGATCAGGCCCGCCTTGTAGACGGGGATGCCCTGGATCTGCTGCGTGAAGTACACGCTGCTGAACTTGAAGTTGCCGAAGTCATCCGGCATCAGCTGCACGACATGCTCGCCGGAACCGAAGGGGCCGATCGGCGCGAGGTCGGCCGGGCTCACGCCGTAGAGGCCGAGCGCGTTCTGGTCGATGAACTGCAGCGCGCTCTCGGAGGGAGAGTTGCCGGACGCGAAGTTGCCGTACACGCGGGCGATCTGGTCGCCGTGGCGCAGGACGCCGCTGTCGGGGTGCGCTTCCTTGAACGCAAGGTCGCTGAACACGGTGTCGCTCGCCGGTTCGATGCCGAGCACCGGGGCCACCTGCGCGAAGGCGGGGAGCTGTGCGAAGGTGGCGATTGCGAGCGTGCCGAGTGCGAGGATTCGGATGTTGGTCTTCATGGATCTCGTTCCGTGCGTGCTGCCCGTATGGGCGTTTGGGTGTAACCGGGTGAGCGTGGGGTGAGGGGAAGTCTGCTCCGTGCCGTCAGTGGGGGTGACCGCAAAATGCACGTTCCGCCGGGCGCCGGGGGGCGACCGGGGAACTGATAATGAACATTCCAATCATTCCACGCATCGGGGACCGGGGCAACCGCGGATTCCGCGGTTCTTGGGAGGAATGTCGTCCGATAGGTCGGAGAGAGCCATGCCTTCTATACTCGTCCCATGGCAGGCGGTTCGTCAGCACATGTTCCGAATGAGCCGACGATCGAGAATCGCCAGTCCCGGCACGACTACGAGATCGGCGAGACCCTGGAATGTGGCATTGAGCTCCTGGGAACCGAGGTCAAGAGCATCCGGGCCGGAAAGGTAAGCCTGGCAGAGGGTTACGTCAGCGCCGTGGGCGAGCCGCCGGCGCTTTCGCTCCATTCCGTCCATATCGCCGAGTATCCGCCCGCCGGGAAGGCCGTGCAGCACGAGCCGGTACGGGTTCGCCGCCTGCTGGCGCACCGGAAGGAAATCCGGAAGTTCGCCGAGGAGGTGAAGCGCAAGGGCTTCACCATCGTGCCGCTGAAGATCTATTTCAAGAACGGGCGCGCCAAGATCCTGATCGGGCTGGGCACCGGCCGCAAGTCCGCGGACAAGCGCCAGGCGATTGCCGCGCGCGAGATGAAGCGGGACATCGACCGCGCCATGCATCGGCGGAAGTGAGCGATGCAGCGCGCGCGTCCAGCGCGCGCGGTGCCCGATCAATTCACTTGCGGACGATGATCGTCTTGCCGCGGTCCGCCTCACGGCGTCCCTCGATGCAGTCCGCGATGACGTGCGCCACCGCCTCGGGCGGCAGCGTCTTCGCCTCCGGGAGCATGGTCACCGGGAAGTTCCGTCGCAGCATCGGCGTCTCGATGGCACCCGGGTTGATGCAGAAGGCACGGATCCCGAGTCGTGCGCCTTCGCCATGCATGCTCCGCACGAAGCTGTCCACCGCGCTCTTGGCAGCCCCGTAGGCGAAGAACCCGTTGAAGGGATCCGAGCTCGCCAGCGAGCTGACGTTGACCACGCAGCCGCCGCGGCGCTCCATGAAGTGCGGCCACGCACGCACGATCAGGAACGCCGGCGCGAACGCGTTGTGGAAGAAGACCTCTTCCAGCAGCTCGTCGGTGGTGTCCTGGATGCGCACCAGCGGTGCGGTGCCCGCGCAGTTGACGAGGTTGTCGAGGTGTCCGCGCTCCGCGATGGTGCGGTCCACCACCGAGTGCGCCAGCCCGCTGTCGGCCAGGTCGCCGTGCATGACGAGCGGCGCCGGGCCGCCGGCGGCGACGCATGCGGCGGCGGTGTCGTGCAGCTTGCTCTCGGTGCGTCCGGCGAGCGTGAGCGCGTGGCCGCGCGTGGCAAGGTCGATCGCCACCGCGCGGCCGATGCCGCTTCCTGCGCCGGTGACGATGCTGACGGGGCTCGAGGTCGTCATGGCATTCTGTTCGTCCGCGGGGCGCGACCGGATTCCCGACGGGTCAGCCGCCGGTGAAGATCCGCATCACGTCGTTGTAGAACGTGAACAGGAACAGCGTTCCCAGGAGGAGCAGGCCCACCATGGTGGCGGCATTCTGGAACCGCAGCGAAGGCGCGCGGCCGGCCAGCTGCTCGTAGAGCAGGTAGAGGAACAGTCCGCCGTCCACGATGGGGAGCGGCAGGAAGTTCAGCACCGCCAGGTTGACGCTGATCATCGCCAGGAAGAACACCAGGTACATGGCGCCGCGGTCCACCACGCGTGCGCCGAGGTGGACGATGCCCACCGGGCCCCGCAGCTGCTCCACGCCCACGCTCCCGCGGAAGATGCGGTCGAGCGTGATGTAGGTCATGGTGACCATCGTCTTCGTCTGGCGGAAGCCCATGGCCACCGCGGTGGAGGGGTTCCCGTGCGCGGTGAGGCGCGTCATCAGCGGTTCGAAGATCGCCGGCGGCACCGGCGACAGCCATCCGAGCGCATGCACGGAGCGCACGTCGGCCGGCGAGAGTGCCAGTGCCGTCTCGATGCGCTCGCGGCCCAGCGTGGGCGCGCTCACGACCACCGGCACCGACTCCGCCTCGCCTCGCGCTGCAGCATCGGTGGTGGCGGTACGCAGCGCGGCGCGCAGCGAGGCCCAGTCGGTGACGGGCGTGCCGCCCACTTCCTCGATGCGCATCCGCGGCAGGAGCGCGAGTGCTGCAGCCGCCGTGGGCTGCGTGCCGCCCGTGCCATCCACCACGCGTTCGATGGGCGAGGCAGTGATCGGCAGGTCGAGCGCGGGGCCCATGAGGACGCCCATGCGCCCGGCGCGATCGACGCGCGCGGCAACGATCGTCTCCTTGCCATCGCGCAGCACCACGACATCGGCCGTGCCGCCCGCACGTGGGGCCAGCGCGGCGCGCAGCTGCGCCATGCGCGGTCCGTCGGCGTTCTCGACGCGCAGGATGACATCGCCCGCGCGCAGGAGATCGGCGTTCGGCGAACCCGCCGCCACGCTCTGGATGCGCATCAGCGGCACGAGGCCGAGGATGCCGCGGTCGATCTCGGCGGGCTCGCCGCCGGCCGCCGGCGCAGCGAGCGTCTGCAGGTCGGGGATGGGCACCAGCGAACGCTCGACCGTCGTGCCGGCCGCCGTCCGCCATTGCGTGGCGAACGGCGTGCCGCCTGATCGCATTGCGGCCTCGGCGAGTGCCGCCGTGGCCAGCGTCGCCCCCTGCGGCTCGCCGGCCGTTGCGGGGAGGTACTCCTCGAGCGGCGCGCCGGTCGTGCTGCTTCCGCCGATCCCCACCAGCGCCGTGAGCCGCGCCGCCGTTGCGCCGCTGCCTTCGGGATCGAGCCCCGCGGCGTGCATCGTTGATTCAAAGAGCTCGCGTTCCGCAGGGGCCGCCGCGCCCACCGTGGCGGAGCCCGCCGGCTCGATCCCGATGGCAAGGAGCCCGGTCACGGCATCCTTGCGCGGCGTGACCGTGAAGTGGATCTCGCGGGGAGCGCTGCCGCCCTCGGTGCGCACCACGGTGATGTCGATCGACTCGCCGGGGCGCGCCATGGCGCCCGCGATCTGGATGTCGGCGAACGTGTGGACGGGGGATCCATCGATCGAGACCAGCGCATCGCCCGCACGCAGTCCGGGGGTGCCGCCGTCCATGGGCACGGCCGCCGCCGCCGGCGAACCGGGAATGACGCCGCCCACCACCGGGGCCTCGAAGCGCACGCCCACCATGAATGCCAGCACGAAGAGCGCCACCGCCAGCACCAGGTTGAACGCCACGCCGGCGCTCACCACCACCATGCGCTTCCACACCGGCGCGCGCTGGTAGCTGCGGCGCGAGGGAGAGACCTTGGTGGGGTCCAGGTCGTCCTGCCCCAGCATCTTCACGTAGCCGCCGAGCGGCAGCGCGCGGAGCGACCATTCCGTCTCGCCGATCCCGTTGCGCGCGAGCTCGTCGTCATCCATCTCCATCGCGGTCTTGCCGAAGCGCGCGATGGTGGCGGGGTCCGTGGACCCGGCGCGCCAGCCGATGCCGGCGCGCCACGCGCCCAGCACCGGTCCCATGCCGACGGCGAAGCCCTCGCAGCGGATTCCCGCCCAGCGTGCCGCCATGTAGTGGCCGAGCTCATGGATGAAGATGAGGGCGCCGAACCCCAGGAGGATCAGCAGGACGTTCCAGCCGTTGGAGAGGAATTCCATGGTGCATGCGGCGCGAGGCGCCTCATGCAGCGTAGGCGATCGGGGCAGGGCGCGGCGGAATCAGCGCGCCGCGGCAGCGCGTTCGGCCACGCGGTCACGCGCGAACTGCCGGGCCTGGCGGTCGGCCGCCAGCACCTCGGCGAGCGTGTTCACCGGATGGGCCTGGAGGCCGTCGAGCGCCTCGGTCACGATGGCCGGGATGTCGCCGAACCGGAGCGCGCCCTCGATGAACGCCTCCACGGCAACCTCGTTGGCGGCGTTGAACACGGCACCCGCGCTGCCGCCGGCGTCGATGACCCGCTTGGCAAGCGTGATCGCCGGGAAGCGCGCATGGTCCACCGGCTCGAATTCCAGGCTGCGGAGCGCATCCCACGCGATGGTGGGGCTGCAGCCCGCCACGCGGTCCGGCCACGTGAGCGCGTACTGGATGGGGAGCTTCATGCTCGGCGGGCTGAGCTGGGCAATGGTGCTGCCGTCGCGGAACTCCACAAACGAATGCACCACGCTCTGCGGATGGACGATGGCGTCGATCCGCTCGCTGGGAAGGTCGAAGAGCCAGTGCGCCTCGATCACCTCGAGGCCCTTGTTCATGAGGCTGGCGCTGTCGATGGTGACCTTGCGGCCCATCTGCCACGTGGGATGGCGGAGCGCCTCGGCCACGGTGGCGTTGGCGGTGCGTTCCGCGCTCCAGGTGCGGAACGGTCCGCCGCTCGCGGTGAGGACCAGGCGGTCCACCTCGCGCAGCGTGCCCGAGCGCAGGCACTGGAAGACCGCGCTGTGCTCGCTGTCCACGGGCAGGAGTTCGACGCCCTTGCGGGCGACGGCCTCGCGCACCACGGATCCGGCCGCAACCAGCGTCTCCTTGTTGGCAAGCGCAATGTGGCAGCCGCGCTCGATGGCGGCCAGGACGGGCGCCAGGCCCGCCACGCCCACGATCGCCGCCATCACCATGTCGCCGGGCTGGGCGATGCGCTCGATCAGTTCGAGCGCCGCGTCCGGCCCGCGGGCCACGGAGAGGTTCGCCGGGAGCAGGGCAGCGGAGCCTGCATCGGCGAGTGCCACGTCACGCACGCCGAAGCGGGTGGCCTGCTCGGCAAGGAGCGTCGCGTTCGCACCGGCCGCCAGGCCGACCACGCGGTACGTGGGACCGCCTGCCGACGCCAGGTGAGTGATCACCTCGAGCGTGGCCGTACCGATCGAGCCGGTGCAGCCGAGGACGATGATGCGCCGTTCCTGGGTCATGGTGAGTGCGTTCGCGCGGGTGTCATGCGTGCGGCCGTCAGCGGTCGTCGCGGCTGCCGCCGGGAGCCTTCTTCAGTCGACGCATCCAGCCGGTGACGCTGCGGATGGTCTTCTGGGCTGCCCCGAGCGGGGTTTCTGCGGGGCCAGTGCTGCTGGGCGCTGCCGGCGCGGCCGGAGCGTCGTTGCGGGGCTGGCGCGGTTCGGACTGCTCGCGCGGTTCGCGCGGCTCGCGCGGTGCACGGTCGCCACGCGGTTCGCGGGGGCCGCGATCGCCACGGGGCTCGCGCGGTCCACGATCTCCGCGCGGTTCGCGCGGTCCACGGTCGCCGCGAGGCTCGCGGTCGCCACGAGGCGCGCTGGCTTCGCCGCCGGAACCTTCGGCACGATCGCCTTCGGTTCGGGTGCCTTCGCCGGTACCGCCTTCGCCGCCACTGCCTTCGCCCTTGTTCCGTCCACGGCCGCCGCGACGACGGCGCCGGCGCTTGCGCCGACCGCCTTCGCCACCCTCGCCGCCTTCGTTGCCGCCGTCGGCGCTCGGGGATCCCTCTTCGGAACCCTCGTCGCCCTCGTCGGAGCCTTCGGAGTCGCCATCGCCTGCGGGGGCTTCGGCGCCTTCTGCACGCGGTGCGCCGTTGCGACGTCCATCGCCGCGTCCGCCTTCGGGGCGGTCGCCATCGCCTTCACGGTCACGGCCGCGGCCGCGACGACGGCGCCGGCGCTTGCGCCGACCGCCGCCTTCGCCCTGTTCGCCGCGCTCGCCGCGATCGTCGTCGTCTCCGCCGTTGGCGGCGAAGAACGCGTCATCGGCCGCGTCGAGTTCCGCATCTGCGGCATCGAGCGCGTCGAGGTCGGCAACGTCCTGTCCGGCTTCCGTGCGCGTGGCGCGCTCGGCATCGCGTGCAGCACGCGCTTCGGCGCGCGCTTCGGCGGCCTCGCGGCGCTGGCGCGATTCCTCCTCGCGCAGGCGCGCGAGTTCCTCGCGGACGCGGGCCTCCGCCTCGCGGCGGCGTGCGTCCTCTTCCTTCTTGCGTGCATCCTCCTCGCGGCGGCGCACGTCGTCTTCCTTGCGGCGCACCTCGCGCTCCGCGTCCGCGCGGCGGATCAGCTCGGAGACGCTCGGCTCGTCGGCGCTCGGCGTGGGCAGGTCGTCGAACCCGCCGGCCAGGGCCATGGCCGTGGCGTCGGCCGGTGCCGGCTTGCGGCGACGGCGACGACGGCGTCCGCCGCGCTCGTCCACGATCTCCTCGTCACCGTCGTCATCGCTGACCACCACGCTGTCGGGCAGCTCGGAGAGACGCGGCGTGGCGATGCGGGGCAGTCGGTCCACCTCGATGTCCGCACCGCGGTCGTCGTAGGCGTACATGTCCACCCGGTCCATCGCGAATGCCTCGCTGATGCGGATGTCGACGCGCTTGTCGGCGCGCTCCTCGAGGTCATGCAGCGCGTTGCGCCGCGTGCTCAGGAAGCTGCCGGCAACGCGCGCGCTGCACACCACCTCGACGCGCGCAATGCGCTCGGAGCAGAAGAGCAGGGCGATCTTGCGAAGGATGTCCGCGGCGACGGCCTCGGGCACGCGGACCTCGCCGCTGCCGTGGCAGTGCGGGCAGTCCATGAAGTGCGCCTTGTGGAGGCCCGGGCGCATGCGCTGGCGGGTCATCTCCACGATGCCGAAGTCGCTGATCTCCAGCGTCGTCGTCTTGGCGCGGTCACGGCGCAGGTTGTTGTCGAGACGGGCCTCGATCTCGCGCCGGTGCTTCGACGAGCGCATGTCGATGAGG
>CAMBSR010000020.1 GCA_945870475.1 Phycisphaera mikurensis NBRC 102666 | reverse complement strand
ACCGGGGGCGAGTTCGGCGCCGAAGAGGAACCCGGCGACTGAGCGACCGCGTTCGTCAGTGATCTTGAATCGTCAGTGATCTTGAATCGTCAGTGATCTTGAATCGTCAGAGATTTCCAAGGCCCCCGTGCAACGACACGGGGGCCTTGTCATTTGCTACCATCTTCCCATGCGAAACCTCAATTCCGCGGGCTCCAGGCTGATCCTCGTCTCCATCCTTGCGCTGGCGGCCCCGGCGGCGGCCCGGCAGGCGGCCACGCAGTCGCCGCCGCCGCCGGCACCGCAAGATGCCTCGGCCGATCCGGAAGCGAATCGCCTCCGCGGCTCGGTGATCAAGTTCAAGTGCAAGCTCGAGCCACGGAGCGCCACACGTCCCTGGAAACTCGATCCCGTGGAGGAGATCGGCGGCTCCGGCGTCGTGATCGCGCCGGGAAAGGTCCTGACCAACGCACACGTGGTGCACGAGGCCACGGAGGTGCTCCTGGAGACCGACAAGACGCCGCTGCCGGTCCCCGGCAAGGTGATCGCCATCGACCTCGGCCGCGACCTCGCGCTGGTGGAGGTGGATGATGCCGACTTCAATTCGACCCACCCCGCGGTCGAGATGATGACCGGGCTCCCCAAGGACGGCAGCCGAGTGACCGTGATGGGTTACCCGATGGGCGGCGAGTCGATGTCCACGACGAGCGGCGTCGTCTCGCGCAGCGAATGGTCCGACGTCGGCCACCACAAGGAGGAGGGGATGCGCGTGCAGGTCGACGCAGCCGTGAACTTCGGCAACAGCGGCGGACCGGCGTTCGTGGAAGGCAAGCTCGCCGGCCTGGTATTCAGCGGCATGGACAAGGGGATGGCGGACAACATCTCCTACCTCATCGCAACCGAGGAGATCGGCCGCATGATGGCCGAGATGAAGAGCGGGAAAATCGAGGGCAACTGCGTGCTCCACGCCACCACGCAGACGCTCGAGAACCCTGCGCTGCGCAAGAAGCTCGGCATCGGCGCCAGCACGAGCGGCGTGGTGGTGATCGAGAACAAGGATGGCCCCCTGCAGCCATGGGACGTGCTCACCAAGGCAAACGGACTGACGATCGACAACAAGGGACAGGTCACCATCGAAGGCGGCCGGAAGGTGGACATGGCCTGTGCGTTCGGCCGGTTCGATCGCGCGAAGGACGGGACGACCATCCCCGTCGAGCTCATCCGGGGCGGCCAGGCGATGAAGGTCGATGTCCCGGCGATCGGCGAACGAGATGGCGTGATCCGCGACCGTCAGAACGGCGAATACCCCTACCTCGTCTGCGGACCGCTCGTGTTCGGTCCCCTGCACCGCGGGCTCTTCGACGCGCCGGACTTCGAAGGTCGCCGGCTCATGTACTTCGGCGGCGGCCCGACGCTGCAGTACCTGATGGACACCAGGCCATCCAAGGGCCGCGACCTGGTTGCGGTGCTCTGTCCGCTCATGTCCAGCCCGCTCGCCCGGGGATACAACGTCACGTCGGGGCAGACCGTCAAGACGGTGAACGGCAAGACCTTCACGAACTTCGGCGAGTTCGTCGATCTCATGAGGGACAACGCCGACGAATGGCTGGTCCTGGAGTTCAATGAGCAGGGCGTCGAGCGGCTCGTGTTCCGACGTGCAGACTTCATGGAATCCACCGAGAAGATCATGGACGCCAACGGCATCCGCCAGCAGGCCTCCAAGGACATCCGCGACCGCTGGACGCAGAAGCCCAAGTGACCGACCGGGCCCCGAGACGCGGGCCTCGCCGTACGATTGGGACATGACCCCCACCACGCCCGGCAAGGGCGAGCCCTGGTACCGCGACGGCCTCCGCTTCGAATGCACCATGTGCGGCAACTGCTGCACGGGCCCCGAAGGCGTTGTCCTCTTCACGCCCGACGAAGGCACCGCCATGGCGCAGAAGATGGGCATGCCCGTCGCGGAGTTCCTGGAGCGCTACTCGCGCAAGGTCGGCAAGCACCGCTCGCTGCGCGAGAAGCAGACGGAGTTCGGCAACGACTGCATCTTCCTCGACCGCAACTCGATCCCCGGCAAGGCGGTCTGCGGCCTCTACGAGGCACGCCCCGAGCAGTGCCGCACGTGGCCCTTCTGGGACGGCAACCTCAAGAGCCGCAAGGCCTGGGAAGACACCATGAAGCACGTTCCCTGTCCCGGCATGGACAAGGGCCCGGTGCACGACTACCTCCAGATCCGCATCGCACTCGAGCGCGACAAGGCCGAGGGCGGGAGCTGGGCGCGTTGAACCGCGGCGCCGGCGACCCGTTCGCCGCACTTCCACCGGATGCCGCGCAGCTCGCCGAGCGCTGGAGCGCAGCTGCGTGGAGTCCGGACATCGACGCCGCCGTGCGCGCCATCTATGACGACGTGGCCGCCGAGACGGCCGCGCTCCAGCCCGTCTGCAACGCGAGCGGCCGCTGCTGCCGCTTCGAGGAGTGGGGCCACAAGCTCTACGTCACCGGCCTCGAGGCTGCCTGGTGCCTGCGCGGCGCCGGCACCGTGCCCGACGCTGCCGGCGTCCGCGCTGCCGCAGCGCGCGGCGACTGCCCGTTCCTGGTGGAAGGCCTCTGCGGCGTGCACCCTGTCCGCCCCCTTGGCTGCCGCGCCTATTTCTGCGACCCGAAGGCCGCCAGGTGGCAGGAAGACCTCTCCGAGCGCATGCTGGCACGCCTGCGCGCGCTCCACGAGGCGCACGACGTCCCATACCGCTACGGCGAATGGCGAACGATGCTTGCGTACTTCGCGTCCTGAGCCCGAACCCCTAGAATCGATTCCCCATGCCCCACTCCGACGAGATCCGCTCGGTTGCCTTCGTCAGCCTCGGCTGCCCGAAGAACCTGGTCGACAGCGAGAAGATGCTCGGCGTCCTCGCAACGGGCGGCATGAAGCTCGTCTCCGACCATGACGGCGCGGACGCCATCGTCATCAACACCTGCGGGTTCCTGGAAGCCTCCAAGGACGAGAGCCTTGACGTGATCCAGGAAGCACTCGAGCGCAAGCGCGCCGGCAAGACCAAGCGCGTGGTGGTGGCCGGCTGCCTCGTGCAGCGCCATCGCGCCAAGATGCTCGAGTGGGCCCCCGGCATCGACGCCATGATCGGCGTCTTCGACCGCGACCACATCATGGACGCCGTCAGCGGTCGCGCGGCGCGCGAGGCGAATGCCGGCCCCGGCACCGCCGGCACGGACGCGCCCCGCTACTGGATCGCCGGCAACGCGCTGCAGGCAGCCGCCGAGCGCGGCATGCAGACCACCGGGCTCACCGTCAACGGCAAGGACGGCAAGGGCATCGGCTACTTCGAGGACGACTTGAACCGCTTCCGCCTCACGCCGCGGCACTGGGCATACCTGCGCATCAGCGAGGGCTGCAACCAGCGCTGCGCGTTCTGCACCATCCCGTCGATCCGAGGCAAGATGCGCTCGAAGCCCGTGGAGACCATCGTCTCCGAGGCGCGCGCCCTGCTCGCCGACGGTGCGTTCGAATTGAACCTCATCGGCCAGGACACCACCAGCTTCGGCAACGACATCGGCTACGGCGAGGGCCTCGTGGGCATGCTCCGCGTGGTGGACGGCGCGGTGCGCGAGCACGGCACCGGCTGGGCGCGGCTCATGTACGCCTACCCCTCGAACTTCTCCGACGAGATGATCGATGCCATGGCCGGCCTCGAGCACGTGGTCAAGTACATCGACATGCCGCTCCAGCACATGAGCACGCGCATGCTCACCGCCATGCGGCGCCACACCTCCAAGGAGCAGCAGGCGGAGCTCCTCGAGAAGCTCCGCGAGCGGATGCCCGGCATCGCCATCCGCACCACGTTCATCACCGGGTTCCCTGGCGAAACGCAGCAGGACCACGAGGAACTGCTCGAGTTCGTGCAGGAGTTCGGCTTCGACGCCATGGGCGTCTTCAAGTACTCCCCCGAGGATGGCACGCCCGCGGGCACCATGGACGCGGACCCCGCGCTCCACGTCCCGGACGAGGTCAAGGCCGAGCGCGAACGCGAACTGATGCTCGCGCAGCAGGAGATCGCCTTCGAGAACGCCGCCTACCAGGCCGAGCAGCGCGTCCAGTTCGACGTGCTCGTCGACGGCCCCGCGGCGGGCGGCACTGCCGGCCGAGCCACGCCCGGTGTCACCGAGGGCGGCATCCTCCACACGGGTCGCTGCTACCACCAGGCGCCGCAGATCGATGCCCTCACCTACATCCTGTCCCGGGAGAAGCTCTCCCCGGGCGAGCTGGTCCGGTGCACCGTGGTCGGAAGCGACGGCTACGACCTCGTGGTCCAGCCAACCTCGGACATCGAGCGCAAGGTCATCCTGCCGGTGATCCGGCACTGAGATACGCGGTGGCAGGCCCACCTGGGGCCTCCCGCCGATCGCATCGCGCCCCGTCAGCCTGCAGGGCAATTCCCGCCAATCGGCGATCTATCGCGACGGCGGGCACGTATAGGCTCATGCCATGATGACCTCCCGATCACTTGTCATCGCGCTCCTGCTCGCCGCAGCCACCACCCTGCCGGCAGCCGCGCAGAACTCCGGCAAGACCCCCGAGCGGCCACTCGAATTCGATCCCTCCAAGCCCGAGCCCCTCGATGGCTGGTGGACCAACGGCACGGAACTCATGCGCCTCGATGCCAACGGCGCCTACCGGCTGTGGGTCTCGCAGGACCGCTTCAAGCGCCCGGTGGAGCTGGGCGCCTGGCGGCGCAGCAACTACGTCTTCTTCGATCTCGAGCCGTACCGCGCCAAGTCCGGCACGCGCTTCCGCGTCAACCTCCAGAAGGAGGACGGCGTCACGGAACTGCGCCGCGACGGCATGAAGGACTTCCGCAAGGTGGGCAGCGCGCCCCACATCCCTGCAGACGACATGCTCGGCGCGTGGGTGGCGGCGTCGGAAAGCCTCCTCGTCCTCGAGAACGGCCGCTACGAATGGCAGCGCACCGCTCCCTCGCAGGGCATCACCCAGCACTCGGGAATCTGGAACACCGACGGCGATGTCCTGACGCTCGCGCCCGACAGCCCCGCGATCGACCCGATCAGCGTGCGGTGCGTGCGCGATGCGAACGGGCAGTTCGTCCTTGAAGGTCGCGGCGGGCGCATGACCCATCCGCCCACGGATCCCACCAAGGCAGAGCCCGCGCCGGCCGCATCGGCGGTCACTCCGCCGGCGAAGCCTTCCGCCCCGGACTCCAAGGCGCCGCCCGCCGACGCAAGCAAGCAGGCTGCGACAGGCGCCATGCCACTTCCGAACATGCGCGCACCCGGCACCGCGCAGCACGCGCCCACGGACCATGGCTGACTGGAACTGGTGGCCGCGCTTCCATGACCCCGCGCTGCGGCTCTCGCTGCGCGAGCAGGCAGCGCTCCATTGGGACGCCAATATCCGGATGCTGCGCGACTGGCGCGCGTGCTGGTCGTTCACGTGGATCTCGCTCGTTCCGGCGGTGCTGTTCGTCGGCGCAGTGCGCCTGGTGATCGCGGACGACCACGGGCGCGCGCTGGGATCACTCAGCCCCACGACGCTGCTCGCCGTCGGGCTGGCGCTCGTGCCGCTCTATCTCCTGCTCCAGCACATCGCCTTCTCGATCGCCATGAAGCGGACGTACATCCCGTTCGTCCGCGCGGCGCTCACTGCGCGCGGGTACCCCACCTGCATCGCCTGCGGGCACCTTCTCGGGCCTGCAACCCCGGCCAACTGCCCGGAATGCGGTTCGGGCACCTCGGATCCCCGCTAGACTTGGGGACTTTCCCCGGCGAGACCGCCGAAAGCCCCCGTGCGCATCCGAAACTTCTCCATCATCGCCCACATCGACCACGGCAAGAGCACCCTTGCCGACCGCCTGCTGCAGGCCACCAAGGCCGTCAGCGACCGCGAGGCGCGCGCGCAGATGCTCGACTCGATGGACCTCGAGCGCGAGCGCGGCATCACCATCAAGGCATCCGCCGTGACGGTGACCCACCGCTACCAGGGCGAGGACTACGAACTCAACTTCATCGACACGCCCGGCCACGTGGACTTCACCTACGAGGTGAGCCGCGCGCTGAAGGCATGCGAAGGCGCCGTGCTGGTGGTGGACAGCACCCAGGGCGTCCAGGCCCAGACCGTGGCCAACGCGTATCTCGCGGTTTCCAACGACCTCACCCTGATCCCGGTCATCAACAAGATCGACCTGCCCGCCGCCAACCCCGACAAGGTGGCCATGGAGGTGGAGCAGGTCTTCGGCCTGCCCGCCGAGGACTGCCTGCAGGTCAGCGCCAAGAGCGGCAAGGGCATCAACGAGCTCCTCGACCGGATCGTGGAGCGCCTGCCCGCCCCGCCGGCCCAGCGGATGAGCCAGCTGCGCGCCCTCGTCTTCGACTGCAAGTACGACGACTACCGCGGCGTGGTGGTCTACATCCGCGTCTTCGACGGCAAGATCCGCGCCGGCGACAAGATCCGCATGATGGGAACCGGGCGCACCTTCAGCGTCACCGACCTCGGCCGCAACACGCCGTTCCCGCAGAAGATGAAGGAACTGGGCTTCGCGCAGGTGGGTTACCTCTGCGCCAGCATCCGCAGCCTCGCGGACGTCCGCGTCGGTGACACGGTCACCCTCGAGAACGATCCCGCCACCGAGGCCCTGCCCGGCTACGAAGAGCCCCGCCAGATGGTGTTCTGCGACTTCTACCCCGCCACCGACGAGGAAGGCACGGGCAAGCGCGCGGACTTCGAGAGCCTCCGCGAGGCGATCGAGAAGCTCCACATCAACGATGCGAGCTTCACCTACGAGACGCAGCACTCCGAGGCCCTCGGCTTCGGCTTCCGCTGCGGGTTCCTCGGCCTCCTGCACATGGACATCGTGCAGGAGCGCCTCGAGCGCGAGGGCAACGTCAGCATAGTCCAGACCGCGCCGACGGTCAGCTACCAGGTGCTGAAGTCCGACGGCGAGCTCGTCGAGATCCACAACCCCGCCGATCTCCCCGACATGGGCATCGTGCAGGAGATCCGCGAGCCGATCGTCAAGATCGAGATCATCTGCCCCAACGACAACATCGGCGACCTGATGAAGCTCTGCGACAACCGTCGCGGCCTCTTCCAGAGCCAGGTGGCCATCGGCGAGGACCGGCAGATGCTGGTCTACGAGCTGCCGCTCGCCGAGATCATCTACGACTTCTACGACAAGCTGAAGAGCGTGACCCGCGGCTACGGCACCATGGACTACGAGATCACCTCGTACCGCCAGGACAACCTCGTGAAGGTGCAGATCCTCGTCAACGGCGATGCCGTCGAGGCGCTGGCCCTCATCTGCCACCGCGACTTCGCGGAGCAGCGCAGCCGCCAGATCCTCCAGAAGCTCAAGGAGCAGATCGACCGCCACCAGTTCGAGATCCCGCTCCAGGCGGCGATCGGCGGCAAGATCATCGCCCGCGAGAGCATCAAGAGCATGCGCAAGAACGTCATCGCCAAGTGCTACGGCGGCGACGTCAGCCGAAAGCGCAAGCTGCTCGAGAAGCAGAAGGCCGGCAAGAAGCGAATGAAGCAGATCGGCACCGTGTCGATCCCGCAGGAGGCCTTCATGGCCATCCTCGATCAGGGTGACTGATCGGGGCGAACGAGCCGGGTCCCGGACCCACACCACACCCATGCGCACCACCGAACGAGTCGTCCTCTACACGGCCATCGCCTGCCTCGCCGCCGCCACCTTCATGCGCGGCACCGAGCGCCACGCCGTGGCCACCGCCGCCACGGTCGCCTCCGACCTCGGCCCGGCCGACGCGGTGATCCTGACCGGCAAGGACTCCAACCTCACCCTGCGCAACTCCGAGGGCCGCATCGCCTTCGGCGAGCAGCCCACCGCCAAGGTGTGGTCGCTCGGTGCGGTGAACACCAACAAGATCATGAAGCTCCTCCTCCGCAGCGAGCGCTTCGACGAGGAGCGCAAGCGCCTCGAGGAGACCGCCAAGGCCAAGGACGAGGAGTTCCGCAAGCGCTACACCGAGCTCGAGACCAAGTACAAGGACCTCGACCCGAAGGCCCCCGGCTTCGATGCCGGCCGCGCCGAGGTGGAAGCGTTCTTCAAGGAAGTCGAGGGCTGGCGCAAGGAGATGACGGAGAAGCTCTCCAAGCTCCAGGCCGAGCAGGTCGAGAAGGCCTACCGCGAGATGACCGCCGCCGTCGACGTCATCGCCGACCGCAGCAAGGTCGACCTGGTGCTGCGCTTCGTGCCCACCAGCCAGTCCTTCGAGAGCGGGAACGTGGCGGACGCCATGCTGCAGGTGCAGCTGCGCACCTTCCTGCACTACCCCGAGACCATCGACCTGACGCCGGAGCTCCTCAAGGAGCTTTCGCTGAAGGACGAGTGACCGCCGCTGCCGCGCGCAGCGCATTGACCGTCTCCATCGCGAGCCGTTCGGACGCCTCCGCAAACGACGGACATGCATCGCCGACCTCGGCGCGCATGCTCGTGACCACGCGGCCATGGAGCCCGCACGGCACGATCAGCCCGAAGTGCCCGAGCTGCGGCTCCACGTTGAGCGCCATCCCGTGCAGCGTGCATGAACGCGAGACGCGCACGCCGATGGCGGCGATCTTGCGCGTGGCGTCCTCGGCATCGCCCTCGTGTCCGGTCCAGACGCCGGTGGCGCCCTTCTGCCGGTGGCACGGGATGCCCCATGCAGCACAGGTGCGGATGGCTGCCTCCTCGAGCGCGCGGATGTAGGCGTGGACCCCGAGACCCAGTCGCTGCAGGTCGACGATCGGATAGACGATCGCCTGCCCCGGCCCGTGGTACGTGACGTCGCCCCCGCGGTCGGTGTCCACGAGCTCGACGCCGGACGTTTGAAGCAGCGCCTCGTCCGCCAGCACATGCTCCCGCGCGCCCTGCCTCCGCGTGACCGTCACCACCGGCGGATGCTCGACCAGGAGCACCCGGTGCGGAACGCCCTGGGCCCGGCCTTCGACGAGCGCAGCGTGCCGCTCGCGCTGCAGGGAAAGCGCGTCCGCGTAGGCCATGCGGCCAAGCCGCTCGACCTCGAATGGCTGGTTGCTCCGGTCCATCGGCCCCAAGCCTAGCCGCGACCGACGTGCCTACACTGCGGCCCATGACGTCTTCCACGCCCGTTGCCCCTGCGGGCGCCCGCGTCCACCCGGACGCCACCGTCCACCGCACCGCCGTCATCGAGGGCGACGTCGAGATCGGCCTGGGAACCACCATCGGGCCGGGCTGCGTGGTGCTGGGCACCGTGGGACCGGTCCGGATCGGCGCCGGCTGCACCCTGGTGGCCAACGCCATCGTCAACGGCCCCATCACCCTAGGCGACGGAAACGTCCTCTACCCGAACGTCTCCCTCGGCTTCGCGCCGCAGGACATCGGCTTCGACCCGCAGAAGGCGGGCGCGGGCTGCGTCATCGGCAACCGCAACGTCTTCCGCGAAGGCACCACCGTGCACCGCGGCAAGACCGCGGACCCCACGCGCATCGGGGACGGAAACCTCTGGATGACGAACACCCACCTTGGCCACGACGGCGTGGTGGGGAACAACTGCATCATCGGCTCGGGCTCCGTGCTCGGCGGCCACGTGGAAGTGGCGGACAAGGTGATCATCGGCGGCCTGGCCGCCATGCACCAGTTCGCGCGTGCGGGGCGTGGCTCGTTCATCAGCGGATGCTCGGGCGTCACCAACGCCCTGCCGCCGTGGTTCATCTGCACGTCGATCGACGTGGCCGCCAGCGTCAACCTGATCGGCCTGCGTCGCTCGGGTGCCTCGCGCGAGACCATCGAGACCACGCGCTGGGTGTTCAAGACGCTCTACCGCTCCGGCTGTGCGCCGCAGCAGGCGATGCCGCTCCTGGAAGCCCGCGCCGGCGATCCGGTGGTGGACGAGTACATCGCCTTCATCCGCGCTTCCAAGCGCGGCATCTGCCACGGCACCGGCCGCGCACGCCGCGGCCACGCGGCGATCGACGTCGACTGACGCCAACGAGCCCCGGGCCCAGCCCCGCACCATGACACGCACCGCCGAGCAACCCCTGCGCCTCGCCGTCCTGGGCTCCGGAAGCTCCGGCAACTGCGTGGCCATCGAAGGGCCGGATGGCATCGTCCTCCTGGACATCGGTTTCAGCCCGCGCGAGACCCGCCGACGCATGGAGCTCTGCGGCATGGCACCTGCCTCGGTGCGCGCCGTGGTGCTCACGCACCCGGACACCGACCACCTGAATTCCGGCTGGAAGAAGGCGGTCGGCGGCCTCACCGGGCCGCGGCTCCTGGTGCGCACCCGCCACGCGGAGACCGTCCGCGGCATGGGCTACGACCACACGTGGATCGACGAGTTCGACGGTGCCTTCGACCGCGCCGGCATCCACTTTGATCCGTGCTCCATGCCGCACGACTCGCTCGGCTCCACGGCCTTCCGCATCTCGGTGGGCAACCGCTGCGCGGCGCACGCCACGGACTGCGGCCGCGCGTCGCCGAAGCTCGTCGAGTTCCTCGCGGGCGCGGACGTGCTCCTCCTCGAAAGCAACTACGACCCCGCCATGCAGCGCGCCTCAGGCCGCTCGCCGTACCTGATCGACCGCATCATGGGCGGGCGCGGCCACCTTTCGAACGCGGAAGCGCTGGACGTGGCGCGCGCCGTCGACCGCGTGCAGCCGCTCGCGGCCCTCGTCCTCCTCCACCTCAGCCGGCAGTGCAACTGCCCGCGGCTCGTGGAAGGCCTCTACGCCGAGCGCGCGCCGGAACTCCACGGGCGGCTCCACATCTCGGGCCAGCACGCACCGACGGCCACGCTCGCACCCGCGGAGCGCCTGCACCACGCCACGCTGTTCGGCGGGTGATGCGGAACACTGCCTCGGAACGAATCCCCCCAACCCCGGCATGAATCCCCACACGGGGATTCGTTGCGCCGGATGCCGTGTTCCGCCGCGCCCGCCGCAGGGGGGTGCGCGACTACGCTTCGCTGCCGCGAACCACCACATGAGCGACCGCCTGACCCACGAATGCGGCCTTGCAATGATCCGGCTGAAGAAGCCGATCGAGTGGTTCCAATCGGAGCTCGGCGATCCGCTGTGGGCCATGCGCCGGCTCTACCTCCTGATGGAGAAGCAGCACAACCGCGGGCAGGACGGCGCCGGCATCGGCGTGGTCAAGCGCGACATGCCGGCAGGCGAGCCGTTCATCGACCGCATGCGCTCGGCGAAGCGCTCGCCGATCGAGCGGATCTTCGCCGAGGCCATGGGGCCGGCCAACGAGCTGGCACCCGAGGATCTTCGTCGCCTCCACCCCACGGAGCTCAAGCGTCGCATCCCGTACCTCGGCGAAGTGATGATCGGCCACCTCCGTTACGGCACGCACTCGGGTTCCGGCAGCGAACTCTGCCATCCGTACCTGCGCCGCAGCAACGTGACGAGCCGCAACCTGATGCTCGCCGGCAACTTCAACCTGACCAACTCGCGGGACCTGTTCCGGCGGCTGGTGCAGATCGGCATCAACCCCGTCGGCGACGCCGACACCGGCGTGATCCTGGAGAAGATCGGGCACTTCATCGACCGCGAGCATGAGTTCCTGGCGTCCACCGCCGGCCCTGGCAGCTTCCGGAACCTCGAGGGCCGCGACCTCGCATCCGTCATCTCCACGGAGATGGACATCGCGCGCATCCTGCGCAACGCCACCGAGGGCTTCGACGGCGGCTACGTCCTGGGCGGAATCGTCGGCAACGGCGACGCCTTCGTACTGCGCGACGGTAATGGCATCCGCCCCGCATTCTGGCTCGAGACGCCCGAGGCCATCGCCGTGGCGAGCGAACGCCCAGCCCTCGCCGCCGTGTTCGGAGTCCGTCCCGCGGACGTGCAGGAGCTCACGCCCGGCCACGCCCTCATCATGAAGGCGGACGGCCGCGTGACGCTCGAGCAGGTGCTCCCCACGGCGCCCGAGCGGCAATGCACCTTCGAGCGCATCTACTTCAGCCGCGGCAATGACCCGGACATCTACGAGGAACGCAAGGCGCTCGGCCGCAACCTCGCCCGGCGGGTCCTGGATGCCGTGGACTGGAAGGTCGACCACACCGTCTTCGGCTTCATCCCGAACACCAGCGAAACCGCATACCTCGGACTGCTGCAGGAGCTGGAGCGCCTGGTGGCCGAGCGCGCCGCAGGCCAGCTGTGGGAACTGGTGCGCGCCGGCAAGGCCACGGAAGCCGACGTCAAGCGACTCGGGCACCCCCGCATCCGTGCGGAGAAGGTGGCCACCAAGGACCAGAAGCTCCGGACCTTCATCACCTCGGACGCGGCACGCAAGGACCTTGTCAGCCACGTCTACGACATCACGCGCGGCACCGTGAACCCGGGCGACACGCTGGTGGTGATCGACGACTCCATCGTCCGCGGCACCACCCTGCGCGAGTCGATCGTCACCATGCTTGCACGGCTCGAGCCGGCGCGGATCATCGTCGCCAGCAGCGCCCCGCCGATCCTGTACCCCGACTGCTACGGCATCGACATGAGCCAGCTCGGGCGATTCATCGCCTTCGAGGCCGCCATCGCCCTCCTCGCCGAGCGCGGGATGACCTCGGTCGTCGAGCGCGTCGAGGAGCGATGCCTGGCACAGGCCGACCAGCCCGCCGACCGGATGCGCAACGAAGTGCGTGCCCTGTACGAGCCGTTCACCCTGGACGAGCTGAGCGCCAAGGTGTCGGAACTGATCCGCAGCCCGGGCCTCGCCTGGCGCGGGCGCCTCGACGTGATCTACCAGTCGGTGGAGGGGCTGCGCGCGGCCATGCCGCGTTTCACGGGAGACTGGTACTTCACCGGTGACTACCCCACCCCGGGCGGCCTCCAGGTGCTCAACAACGCCTTCCTCAACTGGCGCCGCGGCGACGAGCGCCGTTCCTACTGAAGCGTCCGAGAATCCCGGCACTCGGGAAACGCCCGCACCGTTGCGTAAATCGACCCGTTGTGGTCTACTTCCCCGTTCCCCTCCGCTGGCGCGGAAGGGTCGGCCGGACATGCCGTCCGGCACACACCCGAAGGAATTCAGGACTACGAATGGCTCGCTATCTCGGCCCCAAGGTCAAGCTCTCCCGGAAGGTCGGCGTTCCGATCGCCGATCTCCCGAAGCACACCTCCAAGCGCGCGCTGACGCCCCCCGGGCCGCACGGCCTGCGCGGCAAGCGCGCCAAGCCCTACGGCATCCGCAAGGACGAGAAGCAGAAGCTTCGCTACCACTACAACGTGATGGAGCGCCAGTTCCGCGGCTACATGGAAACCGCCGGCGCCACCAAGGGCAACACCGGTGAGGTGCTCCTGCAGCTCCTCGAGCGTCGCCTCGACAACGTCGTCCGCCGAGCGGGCTTCGTGCGCTCCATCTGGGCCGCGCGCCAGCTCGTCGCCCACGGCAGCATCCGCGTCAACGGCGCCAAGGTCGACCGCCCGAGCTACCAGCTCAAGGTGGGCGACGTGATCACCGTCAAGGAGAAGCTCCACAAGGTCTGCCGCGAGCAGATGGAGAGCCTCCAGGGCCACCAGGTGCCGGGCTGGATCGAAGTGAATCCCGCCGAGCTCCGCGCCAAGGTCCTCACCATGCCGACCTCGGACCAGATCCCGTTCGACGTCAACACCAACCTCATCGTCGAGTTCTACCGCTAAACGCGGTGGTGCCCCGCCCGGCCATCCGGGCGAGACGCACGACGACCGAGGACTCCAAGAGCCCTCATCACCGAAGCGCGCCGTCACTGGTGCGCTTCGGCCCTTTTTGGCCGTTTCCCGTAGACTCTTCCGCTCAGCCATGATCAAGCACCTGCAGAACTACAACAAGCAGATCCTCGCCGTCGTGAGCATGCTGCTCCTGGTGGTCTTCCTCGCCCCCACCGCGGTCACTCAGTGCAGCCGGATGGACGCCAAGCCGTCCACTGTCTGGGCAACCACCACCGACGGCGGCAAGCTCACGCTCGGCGAGCTGGAAGAGGTGCGCGGCGAGCTGGCGGTGCTGGAGATGCTCCGGGACCAGATGCTGACCCAGCTTGAGGTGTCGAAGAACGCCGACCATTGGTGGCTCCTCGTCAAGGAAGCGAAGGATGCGGGCATGGTGGGCGGCGTGGCCGATGGCCGCACGTACCTCGAGTCCGCCGCCATGCAGGCGAAGGTGACGCCCGACGAGCTGCTCGGCCGCCTCTGCGCCAGCGCCCGCCAGCAGCCGCAGGTGGTGCTCAAGACCCTTGCCAACCTGCGCGGCGTGCAGCGCCTCATCAGCCTGAACCTCAGCGCCGGCCGCGTCTCGGAGGCGCGCGCCCGCATCTCCGCACGCGAGCTCCTGACGGATGTCTCCGCGGACGTCGTGCCGATCGACGCCAACACGGTGGGAGGCGAGGTCGTCATCGCCTCGCCGACGCCCGACAGCATCGCGGCCACCTTCGAGAAGGGGAAGTCGAGCCTCCTCGGCACCGGCCCCGCTGGCATCGGCTACAAGTACCCCGACCGCGTTCACATCGAGTGGCTGGTGGTCCCCGCCGGCGACGTGATCCGCAGCATGGCGCAGGACCCCGCCCTGGGTGCCGTCGAGCTCCGCAAGGAATTCCGCAAGAATCCGGGCGCTTTCGGCGTGCCGACCGCTGACCTTGCGCCGGACAAGCCGGCCCCGAGCTTCGATGCATACGCCCCCAAGGTGCGGGAGGCCGTCGAGCGCCGACTGCTGAAGGAGCGCATGGAGCGCGTGGGCGCCGCAGTGCGCGACTGGACGCGCGCGGCCATGAAGGACATCCCGATGGAGAACGGCCTGGCGAAGCTGCCGGCCGACTGGAAGTCGAAGATGCCTCCGCTGTCGGCCCTCTCCGCGGACCTTGCGCAGAAGTTCTCGATCACGGCTCCTGCCGTGTCGAACTCCGGCGACACGTGGTTCACCTCGGCGGACGTCGACAACAACGCCTTCCTCGGAAAGGCCGCCACCCAGGAATTCGGCCAGCCGATGCGCATCGGCCAGATCATCAAGGACCTCCGCGACTTCAAGGCCGACGGTCGCCTGCCGGTCCAGGCCGGCGTCGTGGGCCCGCTGATGTCGACGCCTTCGGACGACCTGATCGTCTGGCGCGTCACCGAGGCACAGGCGGCACACGACCCGGCGTCCATCGACGAGGTCCGCGAGGCGGTCGTCCGCGACGCCACGGCGCAAGCCCGCTACGACGTGCTAGCCGCCAAGGCCAGCGAGATCGCCGAGAAGGCCAAGAAGGACGGGCTCGACGCCGTGGCCAAGGAATACGGCGTGGCGGTCGAGAAGGCCCCCAGCATCCACCTGGCGGACCCGGCCGTGCTCCGCCAGTACGGCATGCGATTCCCCGGCACCATGCCGAAGTCCGGCCAGGACGTGGACGCGCTGAAGGCCGTGATGGCCAAGGCCGTCTCGCTCCCGACCGCAAACCCGGTCACCACCCTGCCGGATGCAGACCGGATCATCGCCGTTGCCGTTCCCACCAAGCTGGCGTTGCTCGTGGTGCGGATCAACGAGGTGAAGCCGCTCACGCTCGAGGACTTCCGCGCCATGGAAACCGCGGGCGCCCTGCGCGGCGCAATGGCACAGGATGAGCCGCGACTCGAGTGGAAGACGGTCTTCGGCAAGGACGCAATGGTGAAGCGCAACGGGTTCGTGCTGAAGAATCCCCAGGGCCCGGACCGGCCGATGGGTTCCGACGCACCGATGCTGTGATCGGGAAGCCAACCGACGCAGACGCGACCGGCAACGAACTCCCCGCCAGGCAAGGAACTCCCATGACCACCCCCGCTCCCACGCCGACTCCCACCCCCGCCGCCGCTCCCGCTGCAGCCGCCGCCACCGAGGCCCTGCCGAACATCGCCTACGACCTGTTCGCCAAGCTCGACCTCCGCGTGGCCACCGTGATGAAGGCCGAGCCCCATCCGAACGCCGACAAGCTCCTGAAGCTCACGCTCGATGACGGCACGCCCAGCGGCCGCCAGGTCTGCGCCGGCATCAAGGCGTGGTACGCGCCGGAACAGCTCGTCGGCAAGCAGGTGATCATCGTCGCCAACCTCGAGCCCCGCATGCTGCGCGGCGAGGTCAGCCAGGGCATGGTGCTTGCCGCCAGCGACCTGAAGGAAGGCACCGCCCCCGC